>NZ_JAFLWG010000058.1:0-12235 GCF_017316315.1 Enterococcus sp. DIV1298c
GTTTTTCCAGTTCCCCATTCCCCATTTAAAAAAAAAGTTAAATTCTGATTCAATAAATTTGCAAAATACTCTGCACTATCTTTTGTATCAATCTCTTCTAAATCATAAATTACTTTCAATTGATTTTTATTCCGTTTAAATTTGAATATCATATATTTTAATATAAAAAAAATCACATACAAAATAGTAGTCAAAAGAACAAAGTTCTTCATATTGTCAATACTCATACCGTTCTGTAAAAAATACACCAACCAACAAAGTAAATTAAACATCTTAATCTTAGCTTCTATATTTACTATTTTCATATCATTCTCTCTTTCGCAACTCAGTTGTAATACCATATTTCGTACGATATCTTCTAAAGGTCCTTCTGTTAATTCCTGTTTGTTGCTCGACTTCTTTATCTGTACATCCCTCCAAAAATAATTTGAATGCTAATTGAAGGCGTGGATCATTTTCTCTGTACTTTGGTTTTCCTCCTTTGTATTTTCCTTTTGCTTTAGCAAGTGCAATTCCTTGTCTCTGAGTTTCAAGTATATACTTACGTTCGTCCTCTGCCTGATACTTGTATAACTCAATAATCAAGTCGTTTAGTAAGCGACGTAGGTTATCATCAGTGATCCCACTTAAAGCTGGTAGATTTAAGACTTCAAATGTTGCCTTTTTCATCTGGATCAAGTTCATTGTTTCCATTAATTCTTTATTATTACGTCCAAGTCGTTTTAATTCAGTTACTACAACAATATCGTCTTCACGAATAGATTTCATCATCTCTTGGAACGCTACTCGATTTGTATCTTTTCCACTTAACTTATCAGTAAAAATTTTATCACAGTCAGATAAAAGCTCTAATTGTCGATTTAAATTCTGATCCAATCTACTTACTCTTGCATAACCAATTTTTGCCATAAAAAATTCTCCCCCACGAAAAATTTTGAAAATTTTTGAAAACCTGTTGCCCAACTTAGTTGACCTCTTAAAAATCCAAGTATATCACGAATACATAAAAAGACCAACAGGGTATCCCCTGTTGGACTAAACAATTAATTAATGATTTTTGGGTTTTCAGTACTCATTTTTTTCTGGACTTAAATTTTACTGAAGATAATCCAATTACATAATAAAATATTAGACTATAAATACCACTAGGTCTGAAGTCTCGATTAACGATATATTCAACAGTAATCCAAAATGCACTTGCAATTAATCCCGAATAGATTACGGTTAAATATGGGTGGTCTTCAGTAAATTTTTTTAATTTCATATATTAAAGTGTGCTATACCTAGTAGCCACTTCTTTGCCAGCAGCATCGTAACCTCTTTGGAAATAGAATCCAATCCACCCATTTTTATTCTTATCCCAAAGTTTAGCGACCGACGCACCAGGTTTAGATCCCATGTTAGACCAACCAACCGCATTTAATAGTGATTGTAATGCCCACATAGGTACTACCCCAAAAATTCCCAATACTGAACCAAGTCCTGAATAAAATGCTGTATTAATTGCATTAGTTGCTACACCAGTAGAAACTGCAACGTTCGTGTAGATTGAACTACCCCATCGAGATACATTAGCTTTGAGCATGGAGTCTGTCTTTACAACAGAAATACTTCCATCTTCATGTACTTCAGCGTAAACTCCAGGGGGCATCTCTGGAGTATGTACAGTCTTCACTACAGTTGACTCATCAATAAATTCTTCTGCACATGCAACACTACTTGGAACCAACGTGGATAATAACATGCAAGAACTAAGAACTAAAACAGTAATTTTCTTTTTCATTTTTCCACTCCTCAAATTGTATTTGTTACAATCATTACAATAACATACTTGTAGAGCAAAAAATAAATTAATCAAAACATGCCGTTTTAATGACATTTTTGCTTAACAAACCTATTAAAAGATATTATTTTATATATAATAACTTAAAAAAACACATTAAAATAACTAGACAAGCAAATATCATCTATCGAGTTAACATAATTATAATATTAAATATATTTGTCGTCTTTGTATTGATCAATTATCATCACTTGTTTTACAATATCTTCTTTCATCTGTTTAGCAACCAAGCTAGGACGAATTTTTCTAATCAATTTTGATAAGGTACGTAGTCAAGGAAATTTGCAATCGTCGTTAGAACTACCTCATCACTAAATAATTCGACTAATCGTATAAACTTAAAACGAGGGATTGCTGCTACGTAATTAGCAAAGTTTTTATCAGTGTATTCAAAAGATCACATATATTTTAAACTTTTATTATCGTAAAGATCGATTAATTTCATGTCGTCATATTCTAGTCATTATTTTTCAACGGTTCGATTTGCGGGTGGGACAAAAAATAAAATTCATTTTTGTTTCATACCTTAAAACCAAATAAACGGTGTTTGCAAACCAGATCCTTCAACATTAAGCTAAAAAATTGTCAAATATAAAAAGCAATTTTCTACCTTACTGCTCAGGTCAAAACAATTCTGTCACAACCTCGTCGAACCAGTGATCGGTCATCTAAAGGCTCACTTGGTGTGCTAACGTTTTTACTTACACGGGCGAGTGATATCAGATTGGCGCTCATAGTACTAGATCTAAGGAAATTAGGGAAACACATGGATAAAAAGTGTGTATATAACTAAAAACAAGTCCAATTTTGACAAAAACACATCAAAATCAGACTCGTTTTTTATTTTCGAGAAAGGACGACTGGACTGTCCCACACTCTTTAAAATCGAATGAATACTCAAGTTCCACCTAAATCAAATTAAACATTCAAGATCCACATAAACCCTATAAAGACAAAGAACAAAGCATACATGATCGGCGAAACTTCTTTGCCACGTTTTGCTGCTAGCATGGTGATTGGATAAAAGATAAAGCCTAATGCAATCCCATCTGAGATACTATAAGTCAATGGCATACCGATCAAGATCAAGAATGCAGGAATGGCAATCTCCATTTTTCCCCATTCGATCTGACGTAATGATTGTGCCATCAACACCCCGACTAAAATCAGTGCAGGTGCAGTGACTTGAGAAGTCACCACTGATAATAATGGAGAGAAAAACAAGCCGAACAAGAATAAGATCCCTGTGGTGATCGCAGTTAAGCCAGAACGGCCACCGACGGCGATTCCTGCGGATGACTCAACAAAAGCCCCGACTGGCGATGTACCTAACAATGAACCAGCTAACATCGCAGTAGAATCCGAAGCCAATGCCTTCCCAACACGTGGCATTTTGTTATCTTGCATGAAACCAGCTTGGTTTGCTAGACCAACCAAAGTTCCAGCTGTATCAAAGAATGTCACTAACAAGAACGTCAAGACGACTACCCACATTTGTAAGCTATTGATATCACCGATGTGTTTCAATGCTACTAAGAATGTAGGTTTCAAGCTCGGTGCTGCTGCTACAAGCTGTGAAGGCATAGGAATCAGTCCAGTGACTAGCCCTAAAATCGTTGTTGCCACCATGCCGATAAAAATACCGCCTGGTACGCGTCGGACTAATAAAATTGCTGTGACAACCAACCCAAAAATCGTCAGCCAAGTAGAACCAACACTCAATGAACCCAAGCCAACAAGGGTCGATTCATTCGCAACGATCAATCCACCTTCACTCAATCCTAGAAAAGCAATAAATAAGCCGATCCCACCTGAGATCGCAAACTTTAAGTCTGTTGGAATGGCATCAATGATCATTTCACGCAATTTAAAAATAGTGATCAAAATAAAAATCAATGAAGCAACAAACACCCCTGCTAACGCTGTTTCCCATGGAATCCCCATACCTAAACAGACTGAGTAAGCAAAAAAGGCATTGATTCCTAACGCAGGCGCTGTGCCAATTGGGTAGCGTGCCACGACACCCATCAAAATACAACCGATCGCACTCGCTAATGCAGTTGCAGTAAATACTGCTCCTTCATCCATTCCTGAAGCTCCAAGCACTGTTGGATTGACAAATAAGATATATGCCATAGAGATAAATGTTGTAAAACCAGCCAATATCTCCCGTTTCACTGTGGTATTCAGTGCGTCAATCTCGAAGTAGGAAAGTATTTTTCCCTTCATCATCCATCCCCCTAAAACCGAACATTTATAAAAAAGTTCTTACTATATTAGATTTATTAATAAAACAACGTGTTTAATGTTATCCCAAATCAAGAAATAAGTAAACAAAAAATTCGGATTTAATTAAAAATCCGAACATTGGCGTTTAGCTATTCCGCTTTCATTTAGAGAAGAATGTTTCGATTACTAACAAATAAAACTAAGTACACAACAGGTGGAGAGACCGCTATTTATGCGTTTCTTTCCCGATTCGCTTTTGTTCTTCCGCACGAAATTTTTGATTATCGATTTGGCTGATTGGTAAATTACTCCCTTTCCCACGATAATCCAAAGAATTTAACCCACCTAATCCTGTATCGACCATTTTATTCCATCCTTCGGTAGGATCTTTCCCAGATTTCAAATTCTTCATTCTCAATTTATCACTCTTTTTGATTCGTTGCTTTTTGAAATAATCTTCTAGTGTTTCAGTGATTGAGACTTTCATCTTCTGCCTCCCTTTCCTCTACTTTTTCTGTCGATTCTAATTTGGCAATCACAAAAAAATTTCCTTCTGGATCGGAAAAGTTAAACGTCAACAAGCCATTATTCTCCAAAATCTCACCAGCTGTTTCGATTTGTTCATAAAACTCTTCAAACTTATCGGTAAAGAAAATCATAGACGGTGGTGGGCCTAATACTTCTGGTGAGAATCGTTCAACGAATGTCCGAGGGAAAATAGCCAGCTCAAACTCTTGTGATACACGCAAGACGATACTTTGGTATTCTTCCGGTAATTCCAGTGTTTCAACTATTTCTGCCTTTAACTGCTCAACGAAAAATCGACTGACTAATGCGACATCTTCGACATATAGCATGACACGAGATTTATGGATCATTTGACAACGCCTCCTCTAAATAAAAGCTTGTTTTCATTATAGCACGAAAGCGGAAACACACTTAGTGGAACTGACTTCTATGTAAGTAGAGGAAGATCGTGCGAATGTTACTCATTTTCATGTGAACCCTATCAAGAAAAAAAGCACCCGCTATCTTCAAGTTTACCTAATTTGAAGATAGCGGGTGCTTCCTCCACTTACAAAGTGATTTCTGGTTGTTCTTGCGTCACTGTTTGTCTATTGCTCGTCACACCAAATGTCCGTTCAATGTCCTCTTGTAAAGCAGCCATTGCTTTTTTGGCAACTTCCGCTTGTTGTTCGTTGACTGCTTCAATCACCAACACAGCATTCGTTGTTTCTTCTGTTAGCATCGTTCGCTGTGCTTCACGCCAGTTAAAGCAACGGCAGATTGCACCTTCATGATCATAGTAGATGATTTCTTCTGGTAATGCAGGAGCGTCTACTTCTGCGCCTAAAGGCAGGAAGCTTTCTCCACCTTGTGCTTTTCCTAAATGAAGATCACCGGCGATTTTTGCTAGATCTTCTCCGCCACAGGGCACGCCAAAGCGTAAAGAGATACTATTATAAATATCAACTAATGGATTGATTGGGAAAAATTCACGACTTTGACTAGCTCTTTTTAGCAGTGCTTCGATCGATGAACGTGCGCCTTTTTTTGTTTTGAACTGTGTAAATGCTTGACGCCATTGAGCGACTACTTCATTTTGACTGAAGGGTTCTTCTGTTAAATAATTTCTTGCTTCTTTAGCAGCGTTGTTCAAGCGCTCATAATACTCTCCTTCGTTTTCTTCAACCACTTGATTGTTGATGCCTTCCACAGTTAAAATTTCGATCGTAGCTTTCGGGAAGACTTCCCAAAAAGATGGATCTACTATAAATTTTTTCATTCGTTACACCTCATTGATTTTTTTTACTAGGATATGATCGATCTGTGCATCATCGCCCATATAAAACACGTGTTGTCCTTGGCGGATGAAGCCATGTTTCCGATAAAAAGCTTGAGCTGGCTCATTGTGTTCCCACACGCCTAACCACACAGCTGCTTTTTCCTGTAATTTTGCCTGATTCAATGCCCAATTCATCAAATGTGTGCCAATCCCTTTTTTCTTATAAGGAGGCCGAACATAGATCCGTTCGATTTCTAAATGATCCTCAGGCATTTCTTCAGATTGTGCCTTCCCAGTATTCAGTTTTAGATAGCCTACAATTTCTTCATGCTCTAGTGCCCAGAAAAAAGCAGACTCTGGATTGATCAATTCTTTTGACAATCGTTGGACGTCATAAGCTTCTGCAAGATAGGCAGCCATATCTGCCTGCGTATTATATTCACCAAACGTATCTGTGTACGTTTCGATACTGATTGCTTGAAGCAGTGTCGCTTCACTCTGCGCAATCGGTCTGATCTCTAGTTTCTCCACTAAAACATCCCTCTCAATACAGGCGCTTATTGCCTTTTTTCACATAATTCCAGTCTTCACTAATATTTTTTCTTACATGTGTCAATAATCTTTCCAACTGCTTGATTTCTTCTTCAGACAAACCAGCCAAAGCGACCTGTGTAGAATAATGATGTTCTCGAATAATCATCGGATAGAGTGCTTCTCCTTGCTCTGTCGGATAACACCTTTTGTTTTTCTTGTTCTGTTCATCAGTCACTCGTCGAATCAGTCCATTGCTTTCCAGCTTCTTTAATGCTCGGGCAGTTGTCGTACGATCAACTTTGAGCATTTCTGCTATTTTTTCTTGAATGATTCCCGGATTTTCACAAATCCTCACGAGATAAAGATACTGTCCTCTTGTCAGCGCAACCTCTTTGAACTCAATATTACTGATCGAATCTAACGCTCGGGCAATCGCCCCGATCTCTCTAATGATTTCTGCCATCTTCTCTCTCCTTCGGTCGTACTTCTATTGTACTTATTTTTGTTGCATTTGCAACAAAAATAGCTCAATCAATCAAAATAAGGTAAAATCCCGTTAGCTAAGATGGTAAGTTGTTCTTCTGTCGTCCGTTTTTGGGAAAGGGCAGGTAAATCATCTAATGCAAAAAAAGCGCTATTTGAAGTTTCGTTATTCGCGACAAAAGAACCTTCGATAACCGAACAACCGAATATGACTTTATAGTATTGAAATGCTTGCGGGAGATCTTTTCGGGCATTTGTATCAAAAATAGCAAGCAGCTGATCCACCCTCACCGTTAGCCCAGTTTCTTCTTTGACCTCTTTTTCGATATTTTCCTTTGGCGAATAGCCAATTTCTGCAAATCCACCTGGTAAGGCCCATTCTTTTGTGTGATGATCTTCCACCAGTAAGATCTTATTTTCTTGTTTAATAAACGCACGTACATCGACTTTGGGTGTTGGATAGCCTTCATTTTTCTCTAAAATAAAAGTCAATTGTTCTTCGATTTCCTTTTCGCCATCACTCAATAAAGATAAAGCAATCGATTTCAATTCTTGGTATCGCTCCTCGTCAAAGCGATCTTTCCCATAGAATAGACCGGCTTCTGCGATCGCTAATAAGCGTTTGTATTGTTCGACTTTTGTTTTGATTTTCATTCACACCTTTCAATAAAATCTCTCTGTTATCTATTGTCAAATTTATAAGAAACCGCTTATACACGTCAAGGGTTATGCTATAATTTGATTTGAAGGAGGGATGTCTGATGTACTCGCTCATGCACAAGATCATCACTGAAAAAGATTTACAACGACAAGTCACATTGATCGAACTACTGTTAAACCATCCTAAAATCACCGTCAATGAACTTGCTGAAGAAACCAATACAACGGAACGTACGATTTTTTCCGATTTACAAGTGATCCGTTCACAATTACCTGAAGGCTGGGTGATCGATAGTGATCAGTCAGGGATCCGTTTACTCAATCAAAAAAATTTACTTGCCAATGATCTATGGGAGTTATTTCTAAAACAATCCGTCAGTGTGCAATTGATCAAGGAACTTTTGTTCACGAAAGAATGTTCGACAACAAATTTTTTAGCAGCCAACGGACTTTCTTATGAAACGTTGAAACGCCATACAAGAAAGGTCAATCGTCAACTCGTTCCTTACGGGTTACAGATCAAGCTGACAAAATATACAAGCACGATGACCGGTTCTGAAAATGCGATCCGCTTGTTCTATCATCGTCTTTTGATGCCCTTTACCCATAACAATTATTTTTTTGAAGACTATTCCATTCATGAAACGCATTATTTCCGTTTTTTAAAAAGACTGAAACAAACCCCTTTTTCTGTTGAAACAGAAGAGATTTTCGGGATATGTTGGTTTTTTATCAACACGATTCGTGTCAAAGCAAATTGTCGGATCGATGACTCTTTCTTTGAGCCTGAGGATGCCCTTTACTCTGTTTATACTACTGAACTTACTGCTCTTTATGAATTAGAAGGAGTTTATTTACAAAAAGATGAATTGATTTTTGCTTTCTTTTGCTTTTTAGAAAGCTGGAATTACAATAACCAATACCAAGAACCCGTGGCAGATATCTTACAAAGTTATCCTTTTTCAGGCAAGATCAAACAATTCGTTCAAGATTTAGCTGATACCTTGCATTTGGAAGAATTAAACGAGACGAAACTTGCGGATAACTTGATTCTTTTACTGCTGAAATATCATGAATCACCGATTTTGATCGAACAGTTGAATTTACAGTACCAGTACTTCTTAGAAGAATATGAACGACACTATCCACAGTTGTATCCATTCAAACAAGAACTACTTGCTCAATTGAAACAAAAATTGCCTGTTCAAGAAGACGAATATTTTTTACATCTTCTATCATTCTTGATCCAACAAGCGATCCTATCCGTTCGTCCGAATAAGCTGAACCTGTATTTCTTCTTTCAAGGCGAACCCTCTTGGAAAGCTTTTTTACAACAAGAGTTAAATGATTATTTTGGCAAACGAGTGCAATTGATCCCAGTAGAATTATCACAACTTTCCGATATAACGTTCCATAAAAACGACTTGTTCGTCTCGAACACCCCACTCGACCAAGTCCCGATACCAATCATCTACATCTCCACCATCCCAACCAAAAATGAGCTCGACCAATTGACCGAACTCACATTTAGAAGTTATTTGTAAGGTTGTGAAAGAAGCGCTCAGCACTGAATAATAAGACAGAAAAATCGAAAATGGCTTTTTCATTTTTGATTTTTTTGGCTTATTATTGAAGTGTTGCTTCTTGAACACCGTTTATCTAGGTTGTGAAAGAAGCGTTTAACACTGAGTAATAAAACAGGCAGTCCTTCTCTACAGAAATATAGAGAAAGACTGCCTGTTTAGTTTTACCTATTGAACGATCGACGATTCTTAGTTGCCCGCAAATGCTTCTTGTTCTTTTCTTTTGATCCATGTTTTACTGATTCGCTTCTCGACTTCTACGATCGTAAATAATAGAAGTACGTTTGCCAGGATCGGTAAATGTTGGCTGAAACTCAAGCTCGTTGTTTCAATGACTTGTTGTGCGAAAGGCAGATAGATGACGCCAGTTTGGAGTACAAATAAAATACCTAATGAAATAAACAAGAATTTGTTTTGGAAAAAACCTTTATTCAATGAAGCATCGACTTGCTCACGACAATTGATCATATAAACTGCTTGGGCCGCAACGATGTTTTGTAAAAGAACGGTTTGTTGCAACGCTTGTCCTTCAAAACGCATTGCCAACCAGTAAGCTGGGATAATGATCAAAAGGGACACGTAGAAAATCCGGAACACATTATACTTGGTCAAGATCCCTTGGTTAGGGTCTCTCGGCGGACGACTCATGGTATCTTTGCTTGCTTGTTCAAATCCTAAAGCATAGGATAACGTGATCGTCGTGACCATATTGACCCATAAGATCTGGACTGGTGTCAAAGGCAATGGTTGGTTCACAAGTAATGCCCAGATAATCACTAACCCTTGCGCTAAGGAAGTTGGTAAGAAAAAGCTGATCGTTTTTTGTAGATTGTCTAAAATACGACGGCCTTCTTTGACTGCTTTAGCGATCGTATGGAAGTTGTCATCCCCCAAGACCATATCTGCGGCTTGTTTACTGACTTCACTTCCTTTGATCCCCATAGCGATCCCGACATCCGCACGCTTCAATGCTGGAGCATCATTGACACCATCACCAGTCATCCCGACGATTTCGCCATTTTTCTGCAAAGCTTCTACGATCCTTAATTTATGCTCCGGTGTCGTTCGAGCAAAGACATCGACTGTTCTTACTTTTTTCGCTAACTCTTGGTCAGAAAGTCGATCGATATCGATTCCTTCAAGAACGTTGCTCGTGTGCTTCAATCCGATTTGATCCGCAATCGCTTGCGCCGTGTCTTTATGGTCACCGGTAATCATTTTCACTGAGATTCCAGCTTGTTGACACTCTCTTACTGCTTGGATGGCACTCTCTTTTGGTGGATCAATGATGCCTGCAATACCGACAAATGTCAGCTGTTCCAATTGGTTATGGACTAACTCCTGATCGATCGCTACTTGCTTATAAGCAAAGCCTAACACTCGCTGCCCTTTTTTCGCTAGTTGCGATGCTTGGTCGATCCATTGTTGCTGCTCTGACTGTGACAAGGAAGATTTTGATAATAAAACTTCTGGCGCTCCTTTGACAAACACTACTGCATGGTCCTGTTCTTCATGCATCGTTGCCATATATTTGTAGCTGGAGCTAAATGGTAGTTTGGCAAGAGCCTCTCTTAGGGGAAGATTCTTTTCAGCTGTGTAACGTAATAAAGCCAGTTCAGTTGGATTGCCACTCAAAGATGCCACTACTTGATCATCTTTTGTTTGTACTTCCTGACAGTTTTTCATGATTTCAAGTAAACGTGTCTCATCTTCTGTCATTGTCTCAACAACCGTCATTTCATTTTTAGTCAATGTACCGGTTTTATCTGAACAGATCACCGTCATTGAGCCAAGTGTCTCAACGGAAGGTAGCCCTTTGATGATGGCTTGTTCTTGCGCCATTTCATTGACACCAAGAGACAAGATCATCGTCAATACGGCTGGTAAGCCTTCTGGGATCATGGAAACGATCAATGCAATGATCGTTGAAAACAGAAAGTTCCACTCTAACCCATATCTAAATGAGGTAAAGAAAATCAAGAATAAGCTCAGGAAAACGATCCCTCTAAAAATTTGCTTATTCAACTGATGGATCTTACGAACTAAAGGTGTTGTTTGTTGCTGGACCGATTGTAGCGCTTGATTGATTTTTCCGATCTCTGTCGTATTTCCTGTTTCAACGACGACACCAAGCGCCGATCCAGCTTGGACAAGTGTGCCAGAAAAAGCCATATTGAGCTGATCCCCTGCGCCTAATTCATCGCCTAACGGATCACTGATTTTCTCTACCGCATCAGACTCACCGGTCAACGCAGCTTCTTCGATCATCAAGCCATATGTTTCAACTAAACGGATATCGGCTGGTACGACATCTCCGGCATTTAAACTAACGATATCCCCTTGCACGATCTCGGTTGCTGGGATACTTTTTTTGACTCCCTCAGAAAAAATCACTGCGTCTTGACTCATCAGACTTTTTAGCCCGTTGAGTGACTCTTCTGCTTTTCGTTCTTGCCAATAGCCAACAAAACTATTGATGACTACGACAAGTAAAATAATCCCACCTTCAATATAATCACCCGTTAGAAACTTCAAAACGGAAGCGACCATCAGGATGATCATCAACAAATCCGTAAAATGCTTCAAAAACTTCCGAAGCGGACTCACTTTCTTTTTTACTTCTATTTCATTTCGTCCTTGTATTTCTAAACGACTGGTACGTTCTTGATTGGCAAGACCGTCTTTGGTCGTCTTTAATGTTTTCATTGTTTGTTCAGCAGTTTCTTTGTACCACGTCATCGGCAGTCCCGTTGTCAAAAATCTATAAATATTTCTAACCAACTATTCAAGTTGTCAGATTAATGTTTGTTTCCTGTTTCTGCGTGTCCGATTTTGCTTCATACTTGCTACTCTCGTTTGTTTTAACACTCCACAGGCGTCAATTCGGATACAACGAATCCTATTTTCCGTTTCTACAGAAATCCGTAGATCAAGCACTATAACTCGCTAAATTCAGACTGGCATTATAATCCCTATCCGCTGTATACCCGCATTTCTCACAATGGTAAATATGGTCACTTAGTTTTAAGTTCACTTTCCTATGCCCGCATTCGTAACACAATTTAGAACTTGGATAGAATCGATCTGCTTCGACGAATTCAATGCCCGACACTCCTT
>NZ_JAFLWG010000059.1:0-1741 GCF_017316315.1 Enterococcus sp. DIV1298c
ACGATACCGCCCATCAAGCCATTTGAGGTTTTCGTGCTTAGGGTCCCTGATACACGACTATTCATGATCAGTGTTGTTCCATTATTTTGCCCAACTAATCCTCCGGCTCCATTTGGTTGATTCGCAGAAATCTGGCTCGTTCCATCAATACTGATGTTTTCAAGCTCAGCTGTTCGCCCACCACCTACTTGAGCCATAAGTCCAATATACGTAGTAAACGATTGGCCTCTAGTGCTATCAATTGTCAAACCTTCAAAATGTAGATCTTCTATTCGTGCCGTCCCGCTATTTATCTCACGAATAAATCCGACACTTGATTCACCACCGCGTATAGTTAGATTTTTGATTGTTGCGTTATTCCCTTTCAACACGCCAGTAAAGTTCCCGCGGCCAATAAATTCCCCTTCACCAGACATATCGATTGTTTGACCGTCTACTGGTTCAATCGAATAGGTCTCATCATCTCGATTAAATGGCGCTTGACTATTTAAAAATCTGCGTAGATCTTCCGCTGTCCAAATAACTGTTTGTTGATAATTCGCTGTGACCGTTGCGTCTGCTGTTCCCATCGTGAAAGTAGCCGTTCGATTGACTAAATCAAGATCAGTGATCGTGCTATTAGCACCAGTCACCGTGAAACCATCAAAACGATACCCATAATTTGCTTCTGGAGCAGTAACAACGATCGATTCTCCTTCAAGAAAATTAGTTTTATCAATCACAGGATCACTTGAACTTCCAGCCGCAGGTTGACGGGTCACATTTAAATCCATACGTCGCGCAGTAAAACCAACGACCCCTTGCTCATTGATGACACCAATAGAAAAGCGTGAGGCACCATTACGGTTGATCATTTGTTCTCCTGCTGAAGCATTACTTGCTAACCCTGCGGTGTATGGGTTAAACAGTCGCAGTGAATCATTTTGCAAATCCAACGTCACAGAAACTTGATTGCCAGTCACTGAACGATCGACCATTGGATCGATACTATTGAAAAACATCAAAGCTTGCACATTATTTGTTTGCCAACTTAGATAAGGATAGGTCTTATTCGTTCGTTGACTCACGGAGAAATCCGTTCGCCAACGATTGCCAAATCCTAAGCCACCAGTTGTAGCTTCGATCAGTTCTAACGTCGTTTTCGCTTCACCAACACCTGTCGTTGACGATTTGTTTGTTGTACTGGAATCATAATAAACATTGGTCGCTGTAATACTAGTCGAATCTGATGTGATAGGTTGTCCTCCGGTAAATCCAGCAACAAAAACTTGACTAAGCGTGACACTATTGGATTCCTGATTCACGCCGATCACCCCGTTGCCGTTGGAGGAGCCGATGCTGTAACTATCGACAATCACAAGCGAATTATTGCCGTCACCTAAACCAACAAACCCACCAGTTCCCAGACTGGTACTTCCTTGGACATGCCCATTATGGTAGCTTTCTTCGATCCTTGCAGTTCCAGACATGCGCCCGATAAAGCCACCGACTGAACTATTATTTCCCCGCATGTCACTTGAATTGACACTTCGTTGGATCGTGGCACTTCCTGAATGAGCGACTCGAGAAATAAAGCCTCCTCGACTCGTTCCGCTTGCTGAATTGATGCTGGTGCGACTTTCACTTCTGGAATCAGTGATCGTCACTTGACCATTCGTTTCACCAACTAAACCACCGACACTTAACGTAAAGTTCCCACCCCCTGTAAATGTTACTTGGGAGAAACTGTTCTCGATCATCA
>NZ_JAFLWG010000006.1:0-18885 GCF_017316315.1 Enterococcus sp. DIV1298c
GCTTTCTCGTTCAGAAGTTCAGTAAAGGAAGTTACTCTAATTTAAAAATTTTATGGATCGTTCAACGACGAATACTGCAAAACAAGAATGCTTTGCGGTATTCACCAACCGTGAAAAAAGCAACTAGATCAAATGATCTAGCGTCCACTTTCTCGATAGATCACTTCTAAACAGAACGCACAAGGTTCATCATTTTCACGTCTTGAACCATACAAATCATAACAAACATGAAATCCTTCTTCATAAATCTTTTCCAGATTCATTCGGGATTTTGATAGTTCTTGTTTTGCATTTTCAGCTGGAGCTTGCGCCACTTGGTTCAATTCACGTAGATGTTCACGTAATCGTTGATTTTCCATTTCTAACGTGGTATTTTTCTCAACGATCTCATGCAGTGCATGTTTCATCTCGACTAGTTCAGTCAATGTATTTCGTAACTCTGACTCCAATTGGTTCAACCCATCATATAATGATCTCTTATCCATTCATCTCACCTACTTGGATGAAATTTTTTAGTTCATCCCATTCATATTCAACAGGATTCTCCCGTCCGTTCAGTCGCACACTCACTAAGCGACTGAGCAGATTTAACCCTACGACTTTCCCTTTACCATCAGGAGTTTCAAGTATTTTCCCAAAGTCAGGGAGTTCTTTTTTTGCGGCTTCATATGCTTCACTTTCATACTGTAAACAGCACATCAAGCGACCACACAAGCCAGATATTTTAGTTGGATTCAGTGATAAACCTTGTTCCTTTGCCATTTTGATCGAAACAGGAACGAAATCTCCCAAGAAAGACGAGCAACATAGTGGTCGCCCACAAGGCCCAATACTTCCGATCATCTTCGCTTCATCACGAACACCAATTTGTTTCAATTCGATCCTTGTACGAAAAACAGCAGCAAGGTCTTTCACTAATTCACGAAAATCGATGCGCCCATCTGCCGCAAAATAAAAAGTCAATTTGCTTCGGTCAAATGTGTATTCAACGTGGACGATCTTCATTTCTAATTTTCTAAATCTAATCTTTTCTTTCGCAATCAAAAAAGCTTTTTTTGAATCTTCTTCGTTTTTTTTGCTTTTTTTCAGCTCAGCAGTCGTTGCTTTATGCAAAATGGGATTGATGGTTTCAGGTAAATCTTCCAGATCAATATCTCTTTTGGGAATAGCAACCGTTGCGATATGTAAAGTTTGCTGAGACTCGACTAACACTTTATCATTGTATGAATATTCTGAATCTCCGGGTGTAAAATAATAGACATGACCAGCATCTCTATAACGGACACCTACTACTTCTACCATTTGCGGCCTCCTTGATTTCGCAAAATATAAATTGACAAATCAAAAAATCGTTTGTAATACGAATTGCTCAGCGACGGCTTGAAAACTCACATTGCTACGCAGTTTTTGTTCTGCGACCAAAATGCGTTCAATCGTTTGATTCAGCCGTTTGACTTTACCATACTCCCCAGATGTTATCGCCTGTTTTTGAGCTTCCTGATAATAATACATCAAGATTGAAAAACCGGTAAATTGTTGGCTTTTCTCTTTAAATGCTTTCACCAATCGTTTTTGGACATAGATAAATGCTTGTGTATCTCGTTTATCCAAGTAGACAAACCATTGATAAATCAAGTCCTTAGCCTCATTAAACCATTCATCATCTGAGATTTCAACTGCTTTTCCTAAACTGTTCGTCAAGAACGCTAAAAGTTTCGCTTTTTCTGCAGAAATTTGCTGTTCTTGTAATTTTTGGATCAATGAACCTTTTGATAATTCTTGGAAATGGAGTGTTTGACAACGAGATTGGATCGTCGGTAAGATGCGACCGATCGCTTCCGTTTCTAAAATCGCCAGAAAATCACCTGGTGGCTCTTCTAAAAATTTCAGCAAGCTGTTTGCCGCACTCGCGTTCATTTTCTCTGCTTCTTGGATCAAGAATACTTTTTTTCTTGATTCATATCCGCTTCGACTAAACTCTGTCTGTAAGCGTCGGATCTGTTCGACCTTGATCGATTGACCTTCCGGTGAAAGAACAAGTACATCCGGATGCTCTTGATTTTTTATTCGTTGACAATTATTACATACGCCACAAGGCTGTTGTTCGTTCATTTGCGTACAATATAAATGTTGCGCTAACCAAATGCCCATCTCATGTTTTCCTGTGCCCTTTTCACCTTCAAAAAGATAAGCATGAGCGAGACGCCCATGCTCAAAACTTCGTTGAAGTTGTTGATACACGAGAGGTTGCATTTGCGCAAGTACAGTTTCTTCAGCCATACTTCCTCCTAAAAATGGTGGAATCCTTCAACTGGTAAGACAAAGACTGTTGCTCCGCCTACTTCAACTTCTACAGGATAAGGAACGCCACCGTCCATTGAAATATCTAACGTTACTGGAGTAGAAACAAATTGTTTTCTTGACTCGCACGTTTTTTTGATGATCTCTAATGCTTCTTCGACACGATCGTCTTCGATACCCACGATAAATGTGCTGTTTCCGGCTTTAAGGAACCCACCAGTCGAAGATAATTTAGTGGCACGAATATTGGCATCGATCAATTCGTTGGACAAACGGTTGCTATCTTTATCTTGAATGATTGCTAAAATGATTTTCATTTACGTTCACCTTCCTGACTTTCAAAATATTGTGGAAATTGGTTGATAATTGCGTGGTAACTCAATTGTAACACTTCTTCAAAACTATTTCTTGCATCGATCTTATGGATACGTTCCGGATGTTCCTCTGCCAGTTTCAAGTACGCATGACGCACACGCTGGTGGAACTCTAATCCTTCTGAATCTAAGCGATCGATTTGGTTTTGTCGATTTTTTGCGATGCGACGTAACCCTGTGTCAGAGTCCACATCAAGATAGAGAGTAAAATCAGGCGTTGTCCCTTCTGTAGCAAATTCATTCAACTCAGCAATCTCATCGATACCGATCCGTCGACCAGCACCTTGATAAGCCAAAGAACTATCGACAAAGCGATCACACAAAACGATTTTCCCACTTGAAAGTGCGGGTAAAACTTTTTCGACTAAGTGTTGTCTTCGCGCAGCTGCGTATAACAAACTTTCTGTCCGTTCGTCCATGCGATCATTTTTCGGATCAAGGATCACTGCACGAATTTGTTCAGCGATCGGTATTCCTCCTGGTTCTCGAGTTTGAATGATCTCTGTTTTTGCTACTTCTTGTAAAAGAGGAAATAACTCATTGATGATACTTGTTTTACCTGCACCATCCGGTCCCTCGATCGTAATAAATAAGCCGTTCACACTTTTGCCTCCATCTCTTCTCTTGCTTCTATATTGTATCGGAAAAGTCTTGTCGATCAAATTGACATACTCAAATGTATGTCAAAAAATTATAATTCACGTCTACCTTCGACCGCTTTTAATAAAGTCACTTCATCCGCATATTCGATATCGGAACCAACGGATAAGCCATGAGCTAAACGTGTGACTTTGATCCCCGCTGGTTTGATCAAGCGTGAAAGGTAGATTGCTGTTGCTTCTCCTTCAGTTGTTGCATTGGTGGCGATGATCACTTCTTGGACTTCTGCATCATGCAGGCGTTGCAAGAGAGGAGGAATATTGATATCTTCTGGCCCAGTGCCTTCCATTGGAGATAACACCCCATGTAGTACATGATACAACCCGCGATACTCCCGCATTTTCTCCATCGCCATGACATCTTTTGGTTCTTCGACGACTAAAATGATGCCACGATCTCTTGATGGATCTTTACAGATCTCACAAGGGTCCTCTTCTGTGATGTTTCCGCAAATACTGCAAAAATGCAGATCACGTTTGACGCTCAATAATGCCTTAGCAAATTCGTTGACTACTTCATCCTTCATATCGATCGTATAAAAAGCCAATCTTGTCGCTGTTTTTTGACCAATACCTGGAAGTCTCATATAACTGTCGATCAGTTTTGCAATTGGTTCTGGATATTGCATGTTCATTTCCCCTTCAGGAAAACTTAAAAGGGTAAGCCCTTAGTATATTTTCCCATTGTTTTTTCTGATTCTGTATCGATTTTTTCTAATACGTCATTGACAGCCATCACGATCAAATCTTGTAGCATTTCTGTATCTTCTGGATCAACGACTTCCTCTTTGATCTGGATATCTTTCATTCGACGATTTCCAGTGAAAACTACTTTGACTAAATCATTCGTAGAGCTACCAGTAAATTCTGTTTCATTTAGTTTTTCTTGGGCTTGTCCCATTTCTTTTTGCATTTTTTGGACTTGTTTCATCATCCCTTGCATATTTCCCATTCCGCGCATCATTGTTATCGCTCTCCTTTTCTAATCATCGATTACTGTGACTGCTGAACCAAAAAGTTCTTCAGCTTTCGTCACTACATTTTCTTGGTTTGTTTGTTCTTGAGGGATCAATTCGATCTCATCCGACTCATCATCAGACGCAAACGATTCTTCTGCTCCTCCGTCTTTTACTTGAACAAGGTAATTCTTTCTTAGACCTGGCCAGCTTTCCCTTGTGATATACACAGGTTCAGGCGCATAGTCTTTGATCATTCGGCTAAGTTGATTATGGATCGCTAATTGCAGTTCTTCATCATTTGCTGCTCGTTGACAGACGATCTCATAATCAAACGCAATGACAAGCCCACTTGGACCAGCCGCAACTGGTTCACTCGCTTTTAACATTGCTCGTTGCGTGACCGACAAACTCATCAAAAGATCATCCCAGACTTCTTTTACATCATTCAAGTGTTTTCTTGTTGCTTCTTTTAATACATTATACACCCGTTCAGTCGGAATACGGTACGTACTTGGCTGTTTTTTCTGAACAGGTGCTTGTGTCGTTTGCTGATTGGTCGCGACTTTCACCGTACCATTTTTGATCTCTTTGATCTCTTTTTTTAGTTCTTGGATCTCTTGTTGGAGTTGCTTCACTTGTTGCTGGTCGGTTTCACTTGGCGCTTGTTGACTGACAGCTGCTGAAGCTTGTGCCAGTTTCACAGTCGCAACCTCTAAATAAATCGTCGCACTATTCGTAAACCGTACCTCATTTTGTGTATCACTCAAAATTTGAATCGTCTGGAACAACCGCTGTGCTGGAATCTCCTTCGCTAATGTCGTAAATGTTTCTGTTTTGACATGTGAAGTTTCCTCTAACAAATTCGGTGCTTGTTGATACATCAATAAATCACGACAGTAAGACAGCAGATCTTCCAAAAAGCGTCGCGACTCTTTTCCTGCCGCTAAAATTTGATTCAATTCTTGTAAGGCTTGTGGGATCTCTTTGTTGAAACAAGCCGACAGATACGCATCCATCATCTCATTTGTCAAACTACCTGTGACTTGCATCGCATCATCCAACGTGATCGTCCCATTACTAAAGGAAATCGCTTGGTCAAGAATACTCAACGCATCGCGCATCCCACCTTCTGCTGCTCTTGCGATGACAGTCAGTGCAGGTGCCTCATAGGTGATCTCTGATTGATCCAAGATATATTCTAAGTGTTCGGTGATATCCGCTGCATTGATTCGCTTAAAGTCAAAACGTTGTGTTCGAGAAATGATCGTTGCAGGTATTTTGTGCGGTTCGGTCGTTGCTAAAATAAAAATAACACTTTCTTTTGGTTCTTCCAGTGTTTTTAGTAAGGCATTGAATGCCCCAGTTGAAAGCATGTGGACTTCATCAATGATATAAATTTTGTAAGCGGCTTTTGTCGGTGCATAATTTGCTCGGTCTCTGATGAAACGGATCTCTTCGACACCATTATTACTTGCCGCATCGATTTCAATGACGTCTTCTTGCGTTCCAGTCGTAATCGACTGACACATCTCACAATGATTACAAGGTTCACCATCTTTACTGTTTGGGCAATTGATCGCCTTGGCAAATATTTTTGCCGCACTTGTTTTCCCTGTCCCTCTTGGTCCTGTAAACAAATAGGCATGTGAGGTTTTATGGGAAACAATCGCATTTTTCAATGTTTGTGTCACAGCTTTTTGTCCAACGATATCTTCAAATCGCTGTGAACGCCACACACGATAAAGTGCTTGATATGCCATAAGGATCCCCCTTCTTTTGAAAAATTCACTATCTTTTATTATACGTGATTTAGGATAAAAAAACTACTATAGTTTATTAGGTTGTGAGAGGAGCGGTCAGCACTAAGGCATAAGACAGAAAAATCGAAAATGGCTCTTTCATTTTTGATTTTTTTGGCTTATGACCGAAGTGCTGCTCCTTGAACACCGTTTATCAGAGGTTGTGAAAAAAGCGCCTTGACCTGAGCAGTAAGATAGAAAATTGCAAAATAGCTCCTCATATTTTGTAATTTTTTAGCTTAATGTTGAAGGTCAGCTTTTTGAACACCGTTTATCAGAGGTTGTGAGAAAGCCGGGCAGCTCCGAATAATAAGACGGAACATTGAAGAAGTTGCTTTTGAACATCTTTTATCTAGCTTGTAAAAAAATGGTCAACTTCATATATAAATAGGGAATGTGGGAAAATCGCCCCTCTCTTTTTCTACATCTTTCGACTGAGAGCATTTTCATACTCCTATGGTATAATACAAACATATACTTAGTAACAAATAATTGATCAAAGGGAGGACTTTTTATGGGACTTATTAAAGCAGCAACTAGTATGATCGGCGGCGGATTGGCAGATCAATGGATCGAGGTCATTGAACCAGATAATATGAGCGATACAACAGTCATGACTAAAGGTGTCAAAGTACGAAAAGATGACAAACGTGGTTCAAATCGAAAAGGAACAGATGACGTATTGACAGATGGTACTGTCGTTCATGTTTATCCAAATATGATGATGCTCTTAGTGGATGGCGGAAAAATCATCGATTATACGGCTGAAGAAGGCTACTATACGGTGAAAAACGATGCCGCTCCTTCTATGTTCAATGGTTCATTGAAAGGTGCAATCGCTGAAACCTTCGACCGTTTTAAATTTGGTGGCGTCACACCACAAAAACAACAAGTATTCTATATCAATCTCCAAGAGATCAAAGGAATCAAATTTGGCACAAGCGCGCCATTGAATTACTTTGATAATTTCTATAATGCAGAGCTATTCCTACGTGCACATGGAACGTATTCTATCCACATCACTGATCCGATTTTATTTTATACAAATGCGATCCCTAAAAACAAAACACAAGTTGAAATCGCAGATATCAATGAACAGTATTTAGCAGAATTCTTAACTGCTTTACAATCAGCAATCAACCAAATGTCTGCTGATGGGCAACGGATTTCTTATGTCCCATCAAAAAGCTTGGAACTAAGCAAATACATGGGAACAGCCTTAGATGATTCATGGCGTGAGCTTCGTGGCATGGAAATCGTTTCTGTCGCAGTTGCTAGCATCTCTTATACAGATGATTCAGTCAAACTGATCAACATGCGTAATGAAGGGGCAATGTTAGGTGATCCAAGTGTCCGTGAAGGTTATGTCCAAGGCTCGATTGCTCGTGGGATGGAAGCCGCTGGTAAAAATGATGCCGGTGCAATGACAGGCTTCATGGGTATGGGCATGGGGATGAATGCCAATGGTTCTTATCTGGCACAGTCCTCACAAAACAATCAAGACCAAATCAAACAACAACAAGAAAAACAAAATCAACAAACCGCTCAAGGCACAAATGATACGTGGACTTGCCCTGTCTGTGGCACCGAAAATACAGGGAAGTTCTGTTCAAATTGTGGCGGGGCAAAACCTGTAGCGAATAGCCAACCAAAGCTTGAAATGAAATGTAGCGAATGTAATGAAGTGGTGGATCTTTCAAATGGTATTCCTAAGTTTTGTCCTAATTGTGGAAAACCATTCAAAGGTATCCCACTCGACTAGTTGAAAGGGGTGCCCGAATGGATGTTTTAACACATAAATGCCCCAATTGCGGCGGACCATTGACCTTCGATCCAAAAGATCAAAAATTTCATTGCGACTATTGCTTGAATGTCTATACAGAAGCTGAAGTCAGTCAATATGAAGAGGAACAAAAAGCGGCCCGCAATATCGATGGGAACCAAGAGCAACCAGCTGCAAGTGATGACTTCACTTTTACTGCTGAAGAACAACTTGATCAAATGGATGAAACGGAACGACAAGCATTTGCAGATGCTGGCGGAGTGTCTGATGCAGAAGCAACCGCTGAACAGACAACTACTGGCGAACAAAGCAGTATGGAACTATTTTTATGCCCGAGTTGCGGTGCAGAGATCGTTACAGAGGCAACTACTGCTGCTACCTACTGCTACTACTGCCATAACCCAGTTGTGTTATCTGGACGTCTGAGCGGTGACTTTTTACCAAATAAAGTTTTACCTTTTGCGGTAGAAAAAGAAGAAGCAATCAAACAATTTCTCGCCTGGACAAAGAAAAAATGGTTTGTGCCAAAAGCCTTTTTCAATCAAGATCAAATCGATAAATTGACCGGCGTTTATTTCCCTTATTGGGCGACCGATGCCGAACTGGACGGTTCCTTGCAAGCCAATGGAACAGTTATCAGAATCTGGCGTGTCGGCGATATCGAATACACCGAAACAAAACAATATGCTGTCCAACGTGAAGGGAAACTTTCATTTAAAGAATTAGTGAAAAATGCCTTGTCAAAAAATACTCAGCAAAAGATGGTGGAAGCGGTCCAGCCATTTCCATTAGACAAAGCGATTGATTTCAAGAGTCAATATCTGGCAGGTTTCCAAGCAGAAAAACGTGACATTGAGTACCAAGCGATCAAAGCAGATATCCAAAATGAGCTACGTGACTATTCGGAAAAATTGTTGCGGGATACAGCAAATGGCTATACTACGTTGACCGGGGTACGAACTTCTACTCAGATCACCGGCGAAAAAAATGAATACGTGCTGTTACCTGTTTGGCTAGTTACTTACCGTAGCAATGACTCCGATAAGAAAGTCTACTATTATGCCATGAATGGTCAAACTGGTAAGGTCAGTGGTGTATTACCAATCAGTCATAAAAAGCTAGCTTTGACCTCTTTTGGCATATTCGCCGTTTTAGCCATCCTCTTTATGATTGGAGGCTACTTGATATGACCAAGACAAAAAATAGTCTTTATCTTTTCTTTTTATTAGCGGTTAGTTTACTATGGACACCGATCGTAGGTGCAGCTACTCCAACGGTCAATGACGAAGCAGGTCTATTTACAAGCGACCAAATCGCAACATTGAACCAACAGGCACAAGAAATCAACGAAAAGATCAAAGGTCAGGTATTTATCGTAACTACTGACTCTAACTCTGAAGAGCCTAGAGACTTTGCTGACAACTATTTGCGAAACGCAATAGGAAACGATCAAAATGGTTCTGTTTTACTTTTAGATATGGGTCAACGAGAAATCTATATCTCTACTTCTGGGAATATGATCGACTATTTGACGGATCGCCGGATCGATTCGACCTTAGACGATGTTTATGACGAAATGACGAATGCGAATTATTTCGCGGCAGCTCAGGCTTATCTGACTAAAGCTTCTAGCTATGTGGATGAAGGTGTGCCTGGTGGTCATTACCGCGTAGATGAAGCGACAGGTAAAATCACTCGATACAAGGTACTGACTACGATAGAGATAGTGATTGCACTTGTCTTAGCTGCTGTATTGGGCATCGCTTTTTATGTCATAAACGTCTCTCGCTACCAATTGAAATCTGGGACATACAAATACCCATTTCGTGAAAAGGCTAGTATCAAGTTAACGGACAAAACGGATCGTTTGACGAATTCGTTTGTTACGACCCGTCGTATCCCTAAAGCACCACCACCAGGAAGCGGTGGCGGTGGCAGCACGACTCATTCGAGTGGTGGCGGAACCTTTGGTGGCGGTGGTCGAAGCTTTTAACTAGCGCTCTCAAGATTATGACGAAAATACTCATCTCCAAGAATAAGCGTGAACCCCGAAAATTGTTCTTCAATTTTTCGGGGGTTCACGCTTATTTCTGTAGTCGGTTTTAAGGGATACAAGGTGACTAATGTCTCAGGCTCGTTTTTTTGTGCGTTTATTTTACACTAACTCCTATTTTTCTCTGTTAAAACAAATCATTAGAAATAAAATTACTTGATAGCAACAAATATATTGATTTTAAATTTCATATAGGTATACTTAAAATATGTAAACGCTTCAAAAAGAAAGGAGGTATTGAAATGAACAACAAAAAAACATCGTCAGCGGTTATTCATTTTGGGATCAAATCATCTTGCTATTTGCTTCTTGCTTGTATGTTCGGTGGAATCTTCATTCCATATTTATTCTATTTATTGCACTGGGAAGTTCGACTTGGTATCTTACTCTTCCTACCCGTCTCTTTAGCTACTGTCATCACCAGCAATCATTATTTTATTTCTACGAAAAAAGGTATCACTAAAGGCTGTATCCGCACATTTTTCTTTGCCACAGCTTGCTTGATGATTGTTGCCTATCTTTGGTTGTACAAAGGGATCATCTTTTAGAATTTATTGATAAAAAGGAGTGTTGAAATGTTAACCAAATTCACAGAAGTCATTGAGCGTTATTTAGCTGAACCAATGGCAAAAATTGCAAACCAACGTCATTTACGCGCTATTCGTGATGGAATCATCGCCACTTTACCACTGATCATCGTAGGCTCATTTTTCTTGATCATTGCTTTTCCTCCCTTACCACCTAGCTGGGGAATCTATCAGTTCTTGTCGGAAAATGCCGCAACGATTTTACTACCTTATCGCATGACCATGTATATCATGTCTCTTTATGCCACATTTGGAATTGGCGCTAGTTTGGCAAAAACCTATAAACTCGATGTCGTTTCTGGGGGGTTATTAGCAACGATTGCTTTTTTATTAACATTCATCCCTGTCAACATTCCTCTTGAGGCTGCGGAAGCTGCTGGCACTTCTGGTTTTGTTTTGCCAATGGCAAATTTAGGTGGCGGCGGAATGTTCGTTGGTATCATTACCTCTATTTTTGCTGTGGAAGTTTATCGATTAACAGACAAATCTAAATTCAAAATCACCATGCCCGAACAAGTACCGCCAGCAGTTGCTCGATCGTTCGAAGCATTGACGCCAACGTTGATCGTGATTTTAGTTATGGCATCGATCAGCTATTATATCGGCTTTGATTGGCATACAGCCGTTTCAAAAGTTGTCAGCCCTTTGATCAGCGCTACCGACACGTTACCGAGTGTACTATTACTTATTTTTCTGATCACCTTTTTCTGGGCGTTCGGTATCCATGGTGTCTCCATCATCGGTTCACTTGCTCGTCCACTATGGTTACAGATCTTAGAATCGAATACGACCGCGGCGGCAGCTGGAGAGGCGTTGCCAAATATTGCGGCTGAGCCATTTTATCAATGGTTTGTGTGGATCGGTGGTGCAGGTTGTACGATTGGTTTAGCGATCCTGCTCGCCTTTACTGCCAAGTCGAAATACGCTTCAAAGCTAGGGAAAGCGATTATTACTCCTTCCCTTTTCAATATCAATGAACCAGTTATTTTTGGGGTACCGATCGTATTGAATCCGACATTGATCATTCCCTTTATCTTTGCGCCAATGGTTTGTGCAACTATTGCTTGGTTTGCGACAAAACTCGGCTTAGTCAGTGCAGTCACGATCACCGCACCGTGGACACTCCCTGGACCAATCGGCGCATATCTAGCAACCGGCGGAGACTGGCGGGCAGCTGTGTTAAACATTCTATTGATCATTCTTTCCATTTTTATGTATTACCCATTCGTCAAGATTTATGATAAAAATGAATTAGCAAAAGAACAAGCTTTAGAAGAAACTTCAAAGGATCGTACAGTTGCTAACTAGTTTATAATCTTAGATTCACGTCAAACAAAAAGGCAGTACTTACCTTCATTTGAAAGTAAGTACTGCCGTTTTTAATAATCGTCTAAAACTACTGTTTACGATAAATGTTTTGCTATTTCAATGCCCAAACATCGCTCGTTTCTGGATTCGCATTGGTATTCCACCATTTGGCTTGATACGTTTTTCCTTTGTATGTTACTCGATCGCCACCAGAATACGCTTTGCTCGCAGACCACTCTTCTATTTGTGTTTTATCTGTTTTTTCCCATGCTTGTGAAGTATCTGGACGTTCTCCTTTGATCCACCATTTGGCACGATATTGGATTCCATTGTAAATCACTAAATCGCCTGTCGTATACACTTGGTCGATGCGCCATGTATCTTCCAACACACTTTGATCTTTTGTAGTGATCGTGATTGCTTGGCTCTTTTCTGATTCATTCCCCGCCGCATCATAAGCACTTACTTGGTAAGTGTAAGCCGTGTTACTTGCTAAATTCGTATCTGTAAACGTCGAACCACTTACTGCATTGACTTTCACGCCATTACGATACACATTGTATCCTGCTACTCGGTTGTTATCCGTTGATGGCCCCCAGCTGATCTGCGCACTATTAGCAGTCACTGTACCAGCCGTCAAACCTGTTGGAATACTAGGTGCTTGTGTATCTTTTTCCTCTTGTTTCGTCACAACCGTGATAAATTGTGTTTTTTCAGACTCATTACCTGCTTCATCAAAAGCACTTACTTGGTAGACATACGTGGTGTCACTCGCCAAATTCTGGTCAGTATAATCCAATGTTTCAGTCGTTCCTACGCGCACACCATTTCGATAAATGCGATAACCTTTGACTTTGGTATTATCTGTTGATGGGTTCCACTTCAACTTCACAGAATGACTTGTTACTTCTTCTGACGTAAGACCAGTTGGGGTCGTTGGCGCTACTTCATCGCCACCGTTTTCTCCCTCAATATTCCCAACATCCCCAGTCATCTCATCACGATATTCCCAAATTTTCTTTGTTAAATTCGGAAGTTTTGCCAGTTCTGTTTTAGTTGCTGTCGTCACTTCGATTCCCCACTTTTCAAAGAAAGGCTGCAAGTTTCTGCCACTGATTTTAGAAGCTGCTACAACGAAATACTGACGTTTATCTTTTTCTGATGGTAATGAGCGTTGCTCGTTACGGTACATTTTATGCAAGTTTGGATAGAAGTCATCACCGAAAGCAAGTTCTAATTGCCAGAACATCCCTAGTCTTACCCAAACATCTTGGCTATCGAATTGTTTTTGTCCAGTGCCATTCAAATAATTGAAAATAGGCGTGTAACGATTTTCTCTTTCTAATCGACTACGTTGACCTAATGCTTTTTCTGCACGTAAAGAATAGATATTCACAGTTACTTCTGCTAAATCTTTCCAATTCATACGGGTCAGTTGATATGTATGACCGAGCTCATGCCAGATTCCCCACTGTCCCATAGTCGTAGGATTTAATACCGTTCTCATAGCATCAGAAGTACTACTATATGCAGTATGTTGATAGAAGGCATACATGTAATAGCCCGATTGAATGGTTTCGCGCAAATGCTGGACCATTCCAATAGGCGTACGATGCGCTGCTGAGCTGCCATCCAAACCAGAGCTTTGGTTATGTAGCGAGATGACTTTCTCATGAGCCTCTAAGATTGATTTAGGGTCCTTTGCATCTTGAAGTGTTCGATTCGAACCAGTCACCAATACACGGTCACTTACTAACTCATAACCTACTGCATTCGGATCATTGGCAAGCATTTGGGTCCATTCCTGTTGCGTTGTTTCTCCAAGAATAAACCGTGGAATCTCTATTCCACCTTTGATTTCAATGCTTATTTTCCCTTGTGCTGTTTGACCTGATTCATTTCGAAAATGGATAAGGCCCACTTGAGAGCCAGAAATCACATTACGCCCTTTTACTAACTGTGTGCCGTTTGCAGAACCATCCGAGAAATTAGTTAACGCAGGCGTAGTAATCGTATACGTCGGTAACTTTGTTTGGTCCGTTGACTCATCCACATAGATCTCGATCACATCAGTTGCACGTTTATAGATTCCCGTTGATTGATTCGTACTTGGCCCATATGGATTATCTAAAATATTCCCCTTATATGCGTCCAGATTTTCACTTTGTTTAATCGTTAATTTCTTTGATACATTTTGATTCGTTGCATTAATTTCTACTGTCGCTTGTCCCGTTTCACCTTTGATTACTTCTTCTCCACTTACTGTATTCGAAAATATAACCATCCCCAACAACACGGTACTAAACAATACATATTTTTTCATTTTTATGAAATTCTCCCATTTGGTATTTTTATGTTTCTTGTTACTGAACTATTTGAGTACCCAGACATCACTTGTTTCTGGATTCGCATTGGTATTCCACCATTTTGCTTCATAAGTTTTCCCTTTGTAACTTACTCGATCGCCACCAGAATATGCCTTACTTGCTACCCATTCTTCTATTTGTGTTTTATCTGTTTTTTCCCATGCTTGTGAAATATCTGGGCGTTCTCCTTTGATCCACCATTTGGCACGATATTGGATCCCATTATAAATCACTAAATTGCCTGTCGTATACACTTGGTCGATGCGCCATGTATCTTCCAACACACTTTGATCTTTTGTAGTGATCGTGATTGCTTGGCTTTTTTCTGATTCATTCCCCGCTGCATCATAAGCACTTACTTGATAAGTATATGCTGTGTTGCTCGATAAATTTGTATCTGTAAACGTCGAACCACTTACTGCATTGACTTTAACGCCGTTACGATATACATTGTATCCTGCTACTCGGTTGTTATCCGTTGATGGTCCCCAGCTGAACTGCGCACTATTAGCAGTCACTGTCCCAGCAGTCAAGCCTGTCGGAATACTTGGTGCTTGTGTATCTTTTTCCTCTTGCTTTGTCACAACCGTGATAAATTGTGTTTTCTCAGACTCATTACCTGCTTCGTCAAAAGCACTTACTTGGTAGACATAAGCAGTATCACTCGCTAAATTCTTATCTGTGTAATCCAATGTTTCAGTCGTCCCAACTCGTACCCCATTTCGGTAGATACGATAGCCTTTGACTTTTGTGTTATCAACTGATTGATTCCATTTGATTTTTACAGAATTGCTTGTTACTTCTTCTGTAGCAAGTCCAGTTGGGATCGTCGGTGCTTCTTTATCATCGCTGTTATTATCTTCACCATCGATATTGCCAACGTCACCAGTCATCTCATCGCGATATTCCCAGATTTTTTTCGTTAATTTCGGTAGTTTTTCCATTTCAAGTCTACTCTCTGCTGTTACATCGATTCCCCACTGTTGGAAGAAAGGCTGCAAGTTTCTGCCACTGATTTTAGAAGCTGCTACAACGAAATACTGACGTTTATCCTGTTCTGATGGTAATGAGCGTTGCTCGTTACGGTACATTTTATGTAAGTTTGGATAGAAATCTTCACCAAAGGCTAGTTCCAATTGCCAGAACATCGCTAATTTTGTCCAAACATTTTGGCTATCAAATTGTTTTTGTCCAGTGCTATTCAAATAATTGAAAATAGATGTATAACGATTATCTCTTTCCAAACGACTACGAATACCAAATTCCTTTTCCGCACGTAAAGAATAGATATTGACTGTCACTTCTGTCAAACCATTCCAATTCATCCGATTCATTTGATACGTATGTCCAATTTCATGATACATGCCCCATTGCTCTTGACGTTCAGGCATCAACAAAGCATACATCGTATCCGCATGATAACCAGTATGTTGCAAGTAAGCATACATATAAGCACCAGCAGAATGCGTTTCACGCATATGTTGGACTAAACCAACAGGAGTACGGTGATTCGAGGCACTATTATCAAGACCGGAAATCTTATCGTGTGATTTGATGACTTTATCTTGCGTTTCTACAATATTGGTCGGATTCCTTACCAAATGAATCGATCTGCTTGATCCTGTAATCAATACACGTTCACCTAGTAATTCATATCCTGGTGCTCCTGGATGATTTGCTACGATTTGATCCCATTGTGCATTCGTTGTTTCACCAAGAATAAAGCGTGGGATCGTGATACCACCTTTGATTTCAATATTTACCTTTCCAGAAGAAGTTAATTGATCTTGTTCATTTTGAATATGGATAATACCAACTTGTGTTCCTGAGATCACGTTTCTTCCTCTATTTAATTGAATTCCTCTTGTCCAACCTTCAAGGTAGTCGGTCAATCCAGCTCCAGTGATCGAATAAGTCGGTAGTTTCGATTGATCTGTATTTTCATCAACGTAAATTTCGATCACATCATTCGCACGTTTATAAATCCCTGTTGATTGATTGGAACTTGGTCCATATGTATTGTTTAAAATATTTGCCTTATAGGCGTTCAAATTCTCACTTTGCTTGATTTCTAATTTCGTTGAAACATTTTGATTCGTTTGGATTGCTGTGGAAGTTTCATTTTTATCAATAACTTCATCTGCATGATTTATCTCTGAATACATAACCATCCCTAACAAAACCGCACTAAAAAGTAAAGTCTTTTTCATATCTAAAATAACACTCCTAAAATTATTATTTGTTACAAAATAACTATAACATCCATCTGAATATGTTATTTTCCAATTTTTCTTCCATTCGGGAAAAATAGGAGGAAGATTCATTCCATTTATGCATTGATTAGCAAATGCCTATAATTAGATGATTCACATTAATTATTTCGATCAGTTGATCATCTAAAAAAAGTAGTAATTTCCATAAATTCTCACTGAAATAAAAAAACAGACCACATAAACCATGCAGTCTGTGAAATAAACGATTTCGATAATTTCTAAGTAAATAAATTTTTCTTCTTTTGTCCAATAGCCGAAACAAGTAGAAGAAGTATACCCGAAAAAAGATAGACGAGTTTTACACCAAACACGTCCGCAACTCTTCCCATGAACAGCATTGCGATAGAGAAAGTTCCCATGTAAATCATCCCTGATGCAGCATAAACAGCGAGGAGTTTTTCTTCTTTTGCTCTTTGCTGAATGACCGTTGCTTGCGGAATATTTTTGACTTGAAAAAATATTCCGATCAAAAAAGTACACATCAAAATAAATGGCGCATATTCAGTCGATAAGACTAGTAATGTGGCAATTCCGCCAAAAAAAGAACCTGCTACGATTGCTTTTCCTTTACTTCGATCGAACCACTCTGGATTTTTCATCACGATCACACTTCCAAGTAACGCACCAACAAAATAAAAAGCATTGATGTAGCCCCACCATTTATCTGATTGCTTCAACACTTCGGAAACAAATACCAGAACAAGAGAAGAAACCCAAGCGGTATTAGCGATTCCTTCCAACGTGTCCATGACCACGACTGTCCGTATCAACGGTTCTTTCCACACATACTGCCACCCTTTTTTAAGCTCTTTCCACTTTGAACCTTGCGTTGCTTTTTGAACGGTCCGAGGTAGCAGTAAAAATAAACCAGAACAAAGTAAAAAAAGCCCCACATCTATCCAAACTAGTTCAGAAACCGAGAACCACACAAGCAAAGAGGCGCCCACCGCCCAACTACCAATGTTAACAACTTGAAGCATCGTGCTGAATAAGCTGTTTGCACGAATCAACGCCTCTTTTTCTACGTATTGAGGAATCAGCGCCATACTAACCGGTTCTGCACACCCATCTAAGAATGCAATGCAAGCAATCAAAAGATAGATCACACCTAGTTCAATTTGCTCAGACAAGTAGGAAAGATAGCCCGCTAAAATAAACAAAAAAATAGTCTTCATTAGCTGACTCAGCTTCAACATTTTATCAAGCGATAATTTCATTGATAACAAAGGAGTCAAAAATCCCGCCACCATCATCGCTCCTGTAACGATAACTGGCACAATTGCTGAAGCAAATGCCGAATTTGTCCAAGAATAAACGGCGCTGATGACTGCTACCGTGTAGATCGTATCACCGATATTTGCTACCGCTTGACCGAGTATCAAGCACAGGAATGCTTTCTTATTTTTCATTTTTATCTCCTTCAACCAGAGGAATCAATCACATCCATCTGTCGCTATTCATTGTATCTTTTACTCTTTCCTAACACATTTTTCTTTCTAAAAACAGACATTACCAAGGAATAACCTTGAGGTCTGGCCATTTCTTTGTCCATTTTGCTACTTTCTGATCATAGATTTCTTTCGTGATCATTTTTTTATTCGGCCGGACGATCCCTTCATATAGATCATCCAGTCCATAAGGAGAAAAAACTTGTAACTGTCCATTCTCATTTAGAGAAACACCGATTGCTGTAGCTGTAGTTGGCCAGGTAGAAATAGCTTCTTCTGAAGAACCATACGCCTGTATCGGAAAGCCAAATCGTTCTTCATACCAAAGATGGACCCTTGCTTCATTGATGATATCCAGCGAATAGTTTGAAGATTCGATTTCTCCTGCGATCTTTTTACTCGTTTCTAGTTCTTTTCCTTCACTCAAGTCTTCATCAAAATAGACAATATCGACATCACTTATCCCGTAGCCGATTGGCATGCCATAAAGCCGATTCCAAACGGATTGCACGATACATCCCGCTCCCACATATAGTTCTGGTATCGCCATGTTAGAAACCATTTGGATGATTTGATAAAGAGCAGTATCTTGTTTTAGTATCTCGTGAAGTGATTCTTTTTGAGTCTGCAACAGTTCATTTTTTGTCATGTTTTTTCCCGCCTTTTTAATAATGTTCCGGTTCAAACGATTATTTTCTTAAATAAAATCTTACAGGAAGCGGTTGCAGTTGGCAATAGAGCTTCCCACGTTTGATTATTAAACAGCAAACAAAGCGATCCTATAATAGAGTTGTACGGATAAAAAACAAATAATTTCATCATTGAACTAACAGGTATTCTCATAGCTTAATGCTTTTTCATTAGATTAGTAACATTTGTTTTACGTTCAAAAGAAGGCTCGCTAATTCTATTACTGAATATTTTATTATAAGTTCAAATTTTTAAATTAGAAATTGGATAACTAAACAAATATTA
>NZ_JAFLWG010000060.1:0-35777 GCF_017316315.1 Enterococcus sp. DIV1298c
TTATAGTGATATTGATGCCTTTAAAAAGTAAAAAAGAAATTATATCAAAGTTGCATTCAAAATTAACTCTGATTCAAGCATTAGGAGGTTAAATAAAGGTGAATTGGGATATAGTAAATATTTATGAAGTAAATAAACTAGACCTTAATGAGAGTTTTTCTCTTGCAAAATATGTATCGAATTTGTCTTTGTCAAATAGAAATAGTTATGCTAGAAAGATAATAATTCATATATACGAAATTTGGGATAGTGTTGATGATAATACAAAGGAAATATGGAGTGATTTAGCTGAAAGTCAGGGTTTCTATCCTTACATTAAAGAAAGAATGGATAACACGTCTGAAATTAGACGTTCTTTTCATCGATCCGAGTATATTGATAATATAGTTTTTCATAAAGAACAGAAAGCGTTATCATATTTGATAAAAAAGAAGCAAAATTTAATAGTTAGTGCACCGACTAGTTTTGGTAAAAGTTTACTGATTGAGGAGATAGTCGCTTGCAATAAACACAATAATATATTAATTATTCAACCTACACTAGCTTTGATTAATGAAACTAGGTTGAAATTAAAAAAATATAAAAATTATAACATGGTAGTTAATACTTCTCAGCAAGTTGAAGAGAAAAATATTTTCATTTTAACTGCTGAAAGAGTAATAGAATTTCCTAATCTTCCTAAGATTGATTATTGTGTTCTTGATGAGTTTTATAAAATAAGCTCCTATAGAGATGATGAACGATCTGATGTCTTAAACATTGCTATAAAAAAAATTTTGGCTAGACAAGATACAGCATTTTATTTTATTGGACCAAATATTGATAAAATTTCTAGAGGTTTTGAGAAAAAATACAATGCTAAATTTATTAAGACAAATTATTCTCTTGTAGACGCACAAGTCGAATTAGTAAACATCAATTACAAAAATGATGGGAAGCGCAAACAAGAAATGGAAAGAGAAGAAAAACTTTTTGAACTTTTATACTGTAAAAAAAATGAACAATCCATTGTATATACATCGTCACCTGATAGAGCATTTAGGTTGGCTACAAAGTACTATGAATTTTTAAAACTAAATAACTATCTGGAAGAAGAAGAGCTACTACCAATAAATGAATGGATTTCTGAAAATATCAATAGTAATTGGAGTTACAATAGGCTGTTATTACAAAAAATAGGTGTTCATTCTGGAACTATTCCCAAGCATTTAACACACTCCATAATTCAATATTTTAATTATAATAAGCTAAATGTATTATTCTGCACATCTACTATTATAGAAGGCGTAAATACATCAGCAAAAAATGTATTTATTTTTGATAAAAAGAAAGGTCCAAATGAAATTGATTACTTCGATTTTTCTAATATAAAGGGTAGAGCAGGTAGATTATTAGAGCACTATACAGGGAAAGTTTATGTTTTTCATAAAATTCCTCCAAAGACTGAAATAGAGTTAGATATGCCATTCTATGATCAAGAAAAAATATCTGATGAAATATTAATAAACTTTGATAAAGAAGAATTACTTCCCAAAAATATAAAGAGATATGAAGAACTGATAGAGTATGATAAGGAATTTTTGCCAATAATAAAGAAAAACGCTGTTTCTGTAGAAGGTCAAAAGAAAATAATTAATGATTTATATGAAAAGATACAGACACAGCCAGAGTTAGTTTTATGGACTGGAAAACCTTCTTTCAAGGCTATTAAATATATATTGGGTATTTGTTGGGATAATTTATTAAAAGAAACTGAGACTACAAGGCCAATGTCTCGAAATAAATTGCCAGTTGTTGCGTTTAAATATCTCAATAGTTCTTCATTTAACGAAATATTAAGTCAAGAATATATATATATTAAAGAGCAAAATCCGAATTGGCAAACTCAAAAAATACTAGATCAAACTATTAGTAATTGTTACCGAGAACAAAGACATTGGATTTCATATAAAGTTCCTAAATGGCTTGATGTTGTTAATTCATTGCAAAAAGAAATATGTAAAATTAATAATATTTCGAATGTAGGAGATTATTCTTATGCTTCATCTCAACTTGAAAATGAAGGAGTTGATGGAAATTTTTCGATTTTACTGGATATGGGCGTCCCTGCGAGTGCAATAAAAAAAATAGTACCAATGTTATCTGAAGGATTATCATTAAAAGAAGTGATAAATATATCAAAAAAGATTGCTAACTCGTCTAATAGTAATTTATTACAATATGAAAAAGAAAAACTAAGAAATTTATAAAATCTTATCTATTGAAAATTGAGGTTTGAATCAGTATTGAATAAAATTCATGAAGGAGAGAATATGTTAGACATAGAAAAGTTAATAAAATATGAATATATACCAAGTGAATTGCCTCCCAGTTTTAATTCAGATTTATTATCGGAACATATAGAAACTATTATTGAGAAAGTAAATTATGAAAAAGTAAAACCGTCAAAACCACTAATTTTTAATGGGTTTAAAACTATATCTTCAAGAAGACGATTTGCAGTTCCAAATCCATATCAATATATTAACGCTGCAAAAATATTAGTTGAGAATCAAACTGAGCTATTTGAAATTTTTGATAAAACCAGTAATTCGTTAACAGCACCTTCTAACCAGAGTACCAGTTATGGTAAAGCATATGATAGAAAGGTTACTAATTTTTCTGAGGTAAAGAAAGAAGTAAAAAAATTGTATAAGGATAATTTGTTTGGTTTGAAATTAGATATCCAATTTTTTTTTGATAGTATATATACCCATAGCATTTCTTGGGCTATCCACAGCAAGAAATTATCAAAATCAAATACTAGGAATTTAGATTTGTTGGGAAATAAAATTGATGCAAGTATTCAATTATTGAATGATTTACAAACAAACGGAATATTAGTTGGAAATGCTGTATCAAGAATAGTCTCAGAAATCTTACTTTGTTCTGTAGATTACGAAATAAAAAAAAGAGATATTAAAATTGACTATCTACGTTATGTAGATGATTATTTTATCTTTACAAAAGACAGAGCCCAGATTGAATCCATAATTTCTATTTTTAGAGAAGAGCTGGATAAATACGAGTTAGTTTTAAATGAGAATAAGATTGAAATAATTGAAAGCCCGTTTGTATATGGAAAATCATGGGTTGAAGAGATAAAAATTTACTCATCAGTAAATATTGAGAAATTACTTGAAAAATCAATTATCGAATATCATAAATATAAGGATATATCAATAATTAAATACGTATTAAAAATTATAAGAACGAATACATTTACAAAAGATGAGTGGGATTCTATTGAACCTATATTGTTCAACCTATTGATAAAGTTTCCGATTCTTACAAAAAATTTAGTAATCATTCTGAAAAACAATTTTTCTTTTGTAAGAAAGACACAACTAAAAAGGATTTTATATTCTGTTATTGATAACCATCTTCACCTGAGAAGTGACGAAGAAATAATTTGGATAATTTGGATGTTTAAATCGTTAGGTTTTTCTATGTCATTAGATTATATAAAAAAAATACTAAGATCTGAAAATTGGATAGCTATTATTATTTTGCTGGATGTATTGTCTGAGAGAAAAAACGAAATCGGTATTAAACGAGAATTATCAAAGTTTAGAGAAAAATTCAAAGAAGAATATTTTGTTGGAAACGCTGAAGAAAATATGAATAGTGAAGTTTGGCTTTTAGCTTATGAAATAGACTTTCATAAATGGTTAAACACTGGTGGAAATAAAAATGAACAATTTGTTGAAGCTCAAAAAAGTCCTTTTTTTAAAGAGTTAAAAAGAAAAAATATTTCTTTTTATGATTCAAATTATCAGTATGAACTAATAGCTCAAGGTATTTTGCAAAATAACACTTATGTAACAAGAAAAGAACTTATTAATATTTTAAACGAATTAGAAAAAGAACAAGAATTAACTGATGAAGAAATAGAAGAAATTATAATCTCTTCTATAGATATAGATGAAAATGACTATTAGAAAAAAATGAAAAACTGAGAATAAATTAATTGACTACAGATGTAGGATAAAAATCAATAGACAGGCCTCAAAGCATATCTATATTTGGCTCCCAATAACACATCAAAACTGACCAGGTTTTGACCATCTTAATTTGGTAATAGTTGATAAATATTGACTCTTTAACTCCTATAAGAACTTTTAATAACTGGGTTTGATAGTTAATGACATTGGTTTAGAAGCCGATTCCAATATGGAAGAGTCTGTGGGGTAAACAAATTGGTTATGCGGTCTCTTGGTCAATAAGGACTGCTGAAGAGTTCAATCAAGTAAAAGAGTGTGGAACGATCATCAGAAAACATCTGATAATCGTTCCACTTTTTTTCATTTTTTTAAATTTAAGGAACGAAAATTTTGTAAACTCATGATAAAGTTGAGTAAGATTGATATCGTTGATGTCAGTTAAATATATGGGAAAATAATTATCCTGAAAATATTAAAGGGTTTATTCTTTTTATCAAAAAACTGATGCAGAACCTTGTGTATAAGAGTTTAAGCAACTCGTCAAGGAACGTTTGGGAATAAGTCGTTGTTGATGTCGTAATGGGATACTGTTGCGTATCAAGTGAGTATTCTTGGTAACAAGAGGAAAGCCAGTGTAAAAGCATTGGAACGCAAAGAACGTGTGCAAAGTGTGACCAAATGTAAGGTAGCGAACTTGTCGGGACGACAATAGAAAGCTAAGTTGACAAGACTTAGCCTCTCCGTGAAGAGATTTGCTAAGGGATTGGCATTTCACACTGATGGAAACATCCAAAGAAGTCCTTCGCCGTGAAGTGATTAGAAATAATCTATAAGACAAGAAACGCGTGAGAGTAGCAGAAGGCGGTATATGTTGATACTAATCATAATCAAAATATACCGAATGCCCCTGTGGAATTTGTAGGCTGTCATGCCTGACCACATCTCGTAAAGCTGCAATATGCCAGCGGTCGCTCCGCCTGGTACGGTATTGCAGAATGTGTGACTGAACAACATTGCAATCGCATGGCGTAGAGAGAAACACTCCGCATAGTTTTTTGGTAAAGGGCGTAAGCCTTTTTCTTTTGCATTTTTTTACCTAAGAGCTACCCCGGCATTATCACATTTGATCTTTTACAATGAGATTTGGAATGAAGATTGATAGATTTCAACAAGATATCGACCACTTACAAATCAACTAAGAAAACGACACGAGTTCAACGCACAAACGAGTGGTTTGTTTGCTAACCGTATAAATAAGATAAAAATAATGTTGCAAGGCATATCATGATTTCCTACTTCAAGAAAATGTCGAATGAACGAAAAACCCCCTCTCCCACGCACATTCCCTCCCACTTCTCCTTGACAAGTGCCCATATATTTTTGATAATGTAAGTGGTTGTGTCAAATGGAGAGATGTTTGAATGAAAAAAACGAAGGATTTTTCAGATGTTGGTCCGATGTACTCGATTGGTGAGGTTGCGAAGATATGTAATGTTTCCCGCAAAACATTGCGCTACTATGAGCAACTTGGTTTGTTGAAGCCTGATCACGTGTGTTTTGAAAACGGTTACCGTTATTATACGGAGCAGACGATGAATAGTATTCCTGTGATCAAATACTATAAGCAGATGGGGTTCAAATTGCAAGAGATGAAGATTGCCCAAAATACAGAGAACTATTTTTATCATGAACAAGAAAATATTTTTTTGACGAAATTAGAAGAGCTAAAGCAAGAAGAAAGAAGAATTCGCAATAGTTATGGCGCAATCGCAGAATGGTTAGGGATGATCAGAGAAGGTAATATAGTGGCTTCTAATCAGTTACAAGAGATCAATGTGAAGTATTTAGAGCAAGAAACCTATGTCTACATAGAGCAAGAATTTAACCGAAACTATATGGACGCAGTCATCAATATTCCCTGGGTGAATTATTTAGAGTCCCACAATTGTGAGATCATGGGACCGGTGATCCTTGGGTTTGAAGGATGTAAAAACAGGGAAGAGTATCACAGTTCTAAAGTGAAAATCATGCAAAAGCCAGTGGGCCGAGTGGCGGAAGAGATGCCGACTCAGTCGATTGGTGGGCAGTTTTTCCTTTCAAGTTATCATATTGGTGACTTATCGCTGATCGGTCAGCAGTATAAAAATATGCGGGCGTGGGCAAAAGAACATCGTTATCAATGTGAAGATAAGGTTTATGAACGTCATCTTGTGGATTATTGGTCAACAATGAACGAAGACAGTTTTGTTGTCGAGCTATTGATACCAGCAAAGAAAATCAACAATTGAACACGGTAGATGGAAAGAGTAAGAGTTTGAATAAAAATAAGACGAAAATTACGAAATGACGGTGTCAGTTTGTAATTTTCGTCTTATTTGTTTTGCTTATCTCCGTCCTTTTAGAGAAAAAGCGTTCGATTTCTCCTTGTTTTGTGAATTTATTTGGAAGGTTGTCCTTAAGGGTAATTTTTCTATTTAGATCGAGTAAGTATAGGTAAATAAAGGTTTTTAGATAGTTGCTTAATGATATGAATCGTTCTTTTACGATCTGAAAAGTGAAATATTGAGCAATCTTGACGGATATTTTCTCTTTCTCAGTGAAGTGCTCTTTTATTTGTGTACTAAAGGGAAATTTTTTATTGAGGAGTAGTTAATTGAGAATAATTATCAAGTGTTGATTTATTAAGGGTTCTATAATGAATTTCCCTTTCTATTCTCAATTAGAAAAAGATATCTCAGAGTGGCAACTGTTACAATTACACATTTTTCTGTACTAGAACAAAAAAAGCATTGACTGTTCCCCTAAGGTGAGGAAATAAGATTGTGCTAGTAAAAAAATAAAGCGCTTTAATTAAATGCGAAAGGAATAAAAAAGATGAAGCATGATGCATTAGGAATGGTAGAAACAAGAGGATTGATTGGTTCGATCGAGGCGGCAGATGCCATGGTGAAAGCGGCGAATGTCTCGCTGGTTGGAAAAGAGCTTGTTGGTGGTGGGATCGTGACTGTTTTAGTGAGAGGGGATGTTGGTGCGGTAAAAGCGGCGACGGATGCGGGAGCTGCGGCGGCAGAACGTGTGGGTGAATTATTGTCTGTTCATGTTATTCCTAGACCACATGCAGAAGTAGAATCGATTTTACCAAATAAATAATTTTACTGAAATTTCGATGAGAGGAAATGAAGAAATGGATACTGGAAAAAGTATTTCTTATGTCAGTGCGGCTACAAAAATGAAAGAGGCGAATAAAGGATTTCGCATAAAAGGAATCACGAATGGGCTTGTTTCAGGGATTACTTACGGCATCTATTCGACGTTGGTCGTGGTTGCCAGTGGCTATGATCCGTTGGTAAGTGCGGCGGGGATTTTAGCAGCTCCGTTTGTTTGTTCAGGATTGAATGATTTTTTTGCTGGAATTTTTCTATTATTTTATAACGCAAAGCAAGGGAAGCTGAAAGAACTTCGCCGTATGTTAGCGACAAAACCAGGGAAAATGCTCGTTATTGGTTTTCTGTTAGGAGGACCTGTGGCGAATGGTGCTTATTTAGTCGGCCTAGCAATGGCTGGGGCGTATGCGATTCCTATCTCAGCTACGTGTGGGCTATTTGGGGCGTTGTTTTCCTGGATTTTCTTGAAACAAACACCGACGCGGCGCATCGTTTTTGGGATGTTCGTTGTTGTGGCTGGAGCAGTCATCATCAATATAGTGACACCAGAAGGCGCGCCTAACTTTACTTTGGGAATCATTTGCGCGTTTATTGCGGCGATCTCGTGGGGACTAGAGGGTGTCTTTTCAAGTTTTGGTGGCGCAATGATCGATACAGATGTTGCTGTGAATCTTCGTCAGTTGATCTCAGGCTTATTTGTCATCGTGATCATTTTGCCAATCATCGGTGGCTTGAACTTGTTTGCTGGCACATTGGCTGCGGGTATACCTATTTTATGGTTATTACTGTCTGGATTGAGCGCTGGTGTGTCTTTCTTAACTTGGTATAAATCAAATGCAATGGTTGGAACAGCTGTGGGCATGTCATTGAATGTTACCTATGCTTTTTGGGGTGTGATCTTCAGTGTGATGTTCTTAGATCAAGCACTGACGCCAACAATGGTGATTGGTTCGATCATTATCGTTCTGGGAGCGATCTTAGTGACGATGAATCCACTTGATTTATTCAAAAAGGAGGAAGTCTAACATGCTTTTACCTAGTCGAACTGCCGTATTGAATGAGTTATATGGTGAAAAAGAATTGAATGTGGATCAAATCATGACGAGATTAGCTCCCACTTATGGTCAAGAAAGACAGTTCAATAAAAAATTATTTATCGAACATATCATGGCGCTAGAGGCGAATGGCTTAGTTGAGCTTACGAGCTATGAAGTGGACGAAAAAGAGGAGTTAGTTTGTTTTTATCGTATGACAGAAGAAGGCAAGGCAACGGTTGAAAAATATGTGGATAAGAAATATCGAACGGCATAAGGAGGAAATCACTTGAAGTATCGCGGGGAAGAAGCGTTAGGTTTAGTAGAAACGATTGGGTTAGTACCAGCTTTAAAAGCAGCAGATGAAATGCTAAAAGCGGCGAATGTCGAGTTGATTTCCTATGAGAACATTGGCTCTACGTTAGTGACGATCATGATCAAAGGCGATGTGGCAGCAGTGGGGGCTTCTGTCGCAGCAGGAGCAAAGGTTGCCAGTGAGATTGGCAAGCTGACGGCACAAAATGTGATGCCTAGACCTGTTTCGTCTGTTGGAGAGATCGTCTCTGTTCATGCAGTAGAGGCTTAAGTGAGGGAGGGAAATCAAGTGAAAACATATGAAGCAATCGGTGCGATCGAAACGTTTGGCTTGGTCTTTGTTTTAGAAGCTTGTGATGCCATGTGTAAAGCGGCAGATGTCGAGTTGATTGGCTATGAAAATGTGGCCTCAGGGTATATCTCAGTGATTGTCCAAGGGGATGTTGCCGCTTGTCATTCGGCTGTTGAAGCTGGTGTTGCTGCGGTTGAAAAAATGAATGCCGAGGTTTACAGCTCAGTGGTGATTGCCAGCCCACATATCGATTTGAATAAAGTTATTGAGCGCTACCAGTTACTCAATCTTCTACCTGAAGAGGAGGGGGAGGCATCATAAATGCACGAGGTAGATAAAGATTTACTATCGATCCAAGAAGCACGGATCGCCTTAGAAACGGCGAAAGATGCGCAGTTTTTAATGAAAGAGTATAGTCAAGAATTTTTCCATAACATCGTACGAAAGATGATCCATGATATTCGACCGTTGATTCCGGAGTACGTGGCTTGTGAAATAGAAGAAACAGGTAAAGGCTGTCAGAAAGAGAAAGAAGCGTTTGTTCTTCGATTTTTGAAGGAAATGGAAGCAGAGATTGAAACGAGAACGTATATCGGTGCCACAGCAAAAGATTCTGCGGGGAAGATTTTGCAAGTGGGTGTACCGTTAGGTGTGATCCCAGTCTTTTTACCTTCAGAAAATGTGGTGATCAACACCTTATATAGTCTGTTTGCAGGGCTTCAATCAGCGAATGCAATCATTGCTGTTCCTCATGAGAAAGCGACGAAAACACCCTCTCTGGTGATCAAAAAGATACAACAGATCGGGCGAGAGATTGGACTTCCTAGAGGCAGTATCTGCTGTATCGATTATTTGACCGAATGTGGGGGAGAAGAGCTGATCAATAGTCCAATGGCATCTATGATTTTGGTCTTAGGGCAAAAAAAATACATCGACACAACCATTCCTAAACGACCAATTATTTATGGTGCTTCTGGGGCTACGCCAGTCTTTATTGAACGTTCTGCGGATGTTCCATATGCGGTGAAATCGATCATTGAAAGTCGTGCCTATGATCATGGGTTGTTGCCTGCATCAGAACAATATCTGATTGTCGAAAGTATTGTTGCTGAGCAAGTAAAAAACGAATTGCTCGAAAATGGCGCGTACTTTTTATCAAAAGAAGAAGAAGCGAAACTAGTTGCCTTATTACAGCCCAAAAATGGGGGCATTCAAGAAGCTTGCGTAGGAAAAAGTGCCGAATGGTTGGCGAGCAATGCAGGGATCGATTTACCAAAAGACATCCGGATCTTAGTTTCTGAACAAAGTTATTTACATGATCAAGATCCTTTTGTACATGAGATGAGTTGTCCAGTTTTAGTTTTTTATCGAGAACCAGATTGGCGACACGCTTGTGAGAAGGCGATCTATTTACTTCAAGAGAAGAATAATGGCCATACGTTGGCTATTCATTCCAAAGAACAAACAGTGGTGAATGAATTTGCCTTGAAAAAACCAGTGGCACGGATGGTGGTCAATGCGGCTGCCAGTTTTTCTAGTATGGGGCTTGGTTCGACTTTACAGCTGTCACCAATTTTAGGCGGTTTTACAAGGGGACATGGGATCAGTGCTGAGAATATCACAGCAGCGAATCTGACCTACACGCGTGAAATCAGCTATGCGTCTAATCATTTTTTTGAGGAGAAGACGACGGTTGATCATGTGCAAGATAGTCAGGTGCAAGCCCAATTGCTTGAAAAAGTTTTGAAGAAAATGATGGAAAAACAATTTGTTGAAAAGTGAGGGAAAAAGATGGATATAAAAGAGTTCTCAGTAAAACTAGCTGAAGCAACGAAAGAGCTAAGTGCAGAAGAACGTCAAGCCTTGATGAGGATGTTTGCAACGGTCGCAGATCATACGGAATCCGTTCCTAAAAATGATCCAGTGGGCGATGAAACCCTAGTTCCAAATCAAATCACCCCACGTCTTCGTGCCTTGAAGGAAAATTATTTGAAACAAGTTCCAACGATCACGACGCATCGTGCAAGGGTCATCACGGAGCTGGCAAAAGAAAATCCAGGAATGCCTAAGAATGTCTTACGTGGAAAATCATTCAAGCGTTGTTGTGAGACTGCCCCTTTAGTGATCCAAGAGAATGAATTGATCGTGGGTGCCCCAAACGGCGCGCCTCGTGCGGGAGCATTTTCTCCAGATATTGCTTGGCGTTGGATGGAGGATGAAATCGACACGATCTCCTCGCGACCGCAAGATCCTTTCCATATCTCCGAGGAAGATAAACGGATCATGCGCGAAGAGCTGTTCCCATTTTGGAAAGGAAAATCAGTGGATGAACATTGCGAAGATCAATTTCGTGAAGCGGGTGTTTGGGCGCTTTCTGGTGAATCCTATGTTTCCGATTGTTCGTATCATCAATTGAACGGCGGTGGGGATTCGAATCCTGGATACGATGTCATCTTGATGAAAAAAGGCATGTTAGATATCCAAAAAGAGGCGCAGGAAAAACTAGCTGCTTTAGATTATGCCAATCCAGACGATATGGAAAAAATCTATTTCTACAAAGCGCAGATCGAAACGGCTGAAGGGGTCATGATCTATGCGAAACGGATGTCTGAATATGCAAGAACGCTTGCTGAAAAAGAAACTGATCCGAAACGGAAAATGGAATTGCAAAAAATCGCAGAGGTGAACGCAAAAGTTCCAGCGAACAAACCAGAAACATTTTGGGAAGCGATCCAAGCGGTTTGGACGATCGAATCGTTATTAGTGGTGGAAGAAAATCAGACAGGCATGTCGATTGGCCGAGTGGATCAATACATGTATCCATTCTTCAAAAATGATCTTGATTCAGGTCGTTTAACCAAACATGAAGCGTTTGAATTGGCGGGTTGTATGTTGATCAAAATGTCAGAAATGATGTGGATCACAAGTGAAGGAGGTTCGAAATTCTTCGCTGGGTATCAACCTTTCGTCAACATGTGTGTGGGCGGAGTGACGAGAGAAGGGCGTGATGCGACGAATGAGCTCACGTATCTTTTGATGGATGCTGTCCGTCATGTAAAAGTCTATCAACCTTCGTTAGCGTGTCGCATCCATAACCGTTCACCGAGAGAATACTTGAAAAAAATCGTTGATGTCGTTCGTGCGGGAATCGGCTTCCCAGCATGTCACTTTGATGATACACATATCAAAATGATGTTAGCAAAAGGCGTGTCAGTCGAAGATGCTCGTGATTATTGTTTGATGGGTTGTGTGGAACCGCAGAAATCAGGCCGTTTGTATCAATGGACATCAACCGCTTATACGCAGTGGCCGATTTGTATCGAATTAGTCTTGAATCATGGTGTGCCGCTATGGCATGGAAAAAAAGTGACCCCTGATTTAGGAGCGATCTCTGCCTATCAAACGTATGAACAATTTGAAGAAGCGGTCAAAGAACAGATCCGTTATGTCACCAAATGGTCTTCTGTTGCGACGGTCATTACCCAAAGAGTCCATAGAGAGTTGGCACCTAAACCATTGATGTCGATCATGTATGAAGGCTGTATGGAAAATGGAAAAGATGTTTCAGCTGGGGGCGCCATGTATAACTTTGGTCCAGGGGTCGTCTGGTCAGGCTTAGCGACTTATGCTGATTCAATGGCGGCGATCAAGAAGCTTGTCTTTGAGGAAAAGAAATATACGCTGGAAGAATTGAATCGAGCATTAAAAGCAGATTTTGTTGGCTACGATCAAGTACGAACAGACTGTTTGAATGCGCCTAAGTTTGGGAATGATGATGACTATGCGGATTTAATCGCAGCGGATTTGATCCACTTTACCGAAGTGGAGCATCGCAAGTATAAAACATTATTCTCAGAGTTGTGTCATGGTACCTTATCGATTTCAAATAATACGCCATTAGGTCAAATCACAGGGGCTTCTGCTAACGGTCGTAAAGCTTGGATACCATTATCCGATGGAATCAGTCCAACGCAAGGAGCCGATTTCAAAGGTCCGACAGCGATCGTTAAATCGATTTCGAAAATGGCAAACGATACGATGAATCTAGGAATGGTCCATAATTTCAAGATCATGACTGGGATATTGAACACTCCACAAGGGGAGGAAAGTTTGATCACCTTATTGAAGACAGCAAGTGTTTTAGGTAATGGAGAAATGCAGTTTAACTATTTAGATAATGAGACATTGTTAGCGGCGCAAAAAAATCCGCAAGAATATCGGGACTTGATCGTGCGAGTTGCTGGTTATAGTGCATTCTTTGTAGAACTTTGTAAAGATGTACAGGATGAGATCATCAGCCGGACAATGTTAACGAAGTTTTAGCAATGGGAGCTGAAGAAAATGGCCACACGAAACACTAGACTCATTGAGCGCTCGGCATTGGTCTTCAATGTACAAAAATATAGCTTGTATGATGGGCCAGGAATTCGTACGATCGTCTTCTTTAAAGGCTGTCCGTTACGTTGTCAGTGGTGTGCCAACCCTGAAGGCATCGAGCGAAAATTTCAAGTGATGTATAAAGAAAGTGTTTGTAGTGACTGCCGAGCTTGTGTCGATGTGTGTCCGATGGGCATCCATTATATGGACGAAGAAGGTACGCATCAAGTACGACGCGACATCGCATGTAATGGTTGTCGTGCGTGCGTCAGTGTGTGTCCGATGGCGGCATTGAATATCACAGGGGAAATCAGAACGATCTCTGAGTTGATGGAAGTCATCCACGAAGATGATATGTTTTATGAGCAATCTGGCGGTGGGGTGACACTCAGTGGCGGGGAATGTACCGCTCAACCAGAGGCAGCTCTGGCGCTCCTACAAGCGTGTAAAGCAGACGGTCTGCATACGGCGATCGAAACTTGCGGGCATTCAAGGATGGATCGGATCATGGCGATTGCTGAATATGTCGATTTGTTCTTATTCGATTTAAAACATATGGACCCAATCAGGCATAACGAACTTACGGGCATTAGCAATGAACGGATTTTAGAGAATTTAAAAAAATTGTTAGAAGAAGGGCATGAAATACAAATCAGGATGCCGATGTTGAAGATGATCAATGACAGTCGCGAAGAGATCCAACAAATCATTGATTTCTTACTTCCTTACAAGGAGTACCCAAACTTCAAAGGGATCGATCTGTTGCCATACCACAAGTTAGGAGTCAATAAATATGGTCAGCTTGGTATGGAATATCCTGTAGAAGGCGATCCGTCTCTTTTAGAATCAGACTTGGATCGCATTGAAAACTGGATCAAAGAGTACGATTTTCCTGTACAAGTCATTCGACACTAGAGAGGTGAGTAAATGTCTGAAATAATTGCGCAACGTATCATTGAAGAATCAGTGCCTGGGAAACAAGTCACTCTAGCACATGTGATCGCCGCTCCGATTGAAGTGGTCTATGAATCATTAGGTGTAGAAAATAATGGAGCTATTGGTATTTTGACGATTTCTCCTTACGAAGCGGCTATTATTGCTGCTGATATTGCTGGGAAAAGTGCGGATGTGACAGTTGGGTTTTTAGATCGCTTTACTGGTTCTGTTTTATTGAATGGCGATGTCCAAAGTGTCGAAGTAGCGTTGGAATCGGTGGTTTCTGGGTTGAAAAACTTATTGGGCTTTGAAGTCGTTTCTGTGACCCGATCATGAAAAAACGCCTCTTGATCATTGGTGCAGAAGATGAGGAAAATCGTCAGCTGGCCCAAAAGATCGAAGGAACCGATCAACCCATTCGAAAAGTAGCCAATCTTCTCTACACCAATAAAACCATCTTAGTACCAAGTGCTTACCTTGCGTGTCCGTGGATGCATAAACACATCATTGCGTTACAGCAAGATGCACAAAAAGTGCTGTTTTTAGTGTCATTGAACCATAAAAAACGCTATCCGCCAGGTTTTGCCCGCGTATTTAAACGACCTAAAAAAGGGGTCATCGTCACTCATGTATCAAAGGAAACGAAAAAAACAGTGGAACAAGCTGAACACGAGCTGGTGGAAATTGGTTGTTTGAAACCGTATTTGTCCATCAAGTTTGAATAGTTAGTGTAACAACACGTTCTACCAGCGGGGTAACGAACCCTGATTTATAAATGAAAGGAGGAGTTTCCTTGTCCAAACAATTCAAAATGCCTACAAAGATTGTTACAGGAATAGGGACCTTAAAGGAATTAGATAATCGACCGATTCGCCAGCCTTTACTGATTTGCGATCCATTCATGGTGGAAAATGGCACAGTTGGTCAAGTAGTTGAACGATTTGAAGCCAAACAAATCAACTGTCCCATATTCTCAGAAATTATTCCTGATCCTACGATAGAGGTCGTCACAAAAGGATTAGTCGAAGTGATCAAACATCAGCCAGATTGTTTGATCGCGCTAGGTGGCGGCTCTGCGATGGATGCAGCAAAAGTAATTAGACAAATGTATCAACTAACGGATCAGACGCAAGCAATCCAACTTATTTGTATTCCGACAACGAGTGGCACCGGCAGTGAAGTAACGGCATTCTCCGTGATTTCTGACCCACAAAATGAAAGCAAATATGCCTTGGTTGATGAGCAGATGATTCCGGATCTGGCGATTCTAGACCCTGAGTTGACAGTGAGTGTCCCGAAAGTTGTCACAGCAGATACTGGAATAGATGTTTTTACTCATTGCATAGAAGCTTTAGCATCGACAAAGGCCACTGATTTTACAGATGCGTGTGGCGAAAAAGCACTACGAATGATTTGGGAGAAACTCGTGGATGTATTTAACGATGGGGAAGACTTAGCATTAAGAGAAACGATCCACAATGCCTCTTGTTTAGCAGGTATCGCTTTTAGCGAAGCGTCGTTAGGTATTTGCCATAGTTTAGCTCATGCTTTAGGTGGGAAATTCCATATTGCACATGGCCGAGCCAATGCCTTATTACTTCCTCATGTGATCAACTATAATGCGGGATTAGCATTAGACAACGAGTGTCCGAGTCTTTTGGTTTATCAAAGAATTGCACAATTATTGGGCTTCACTGCGGGGACACCTAAAGGATCCGTCCACGCGTTTATCTCTGGTTTGAATCGTAAATTGAGACAGTTAGATTTACCAAAAACGATCAGTGAGTGTGGCATCGATCCTGAAAGTTTTGAAGCCGCGATCCCAGAGATGGCAGCAAAAGCGTTGAAAGATGCTTGTACGTCAACAAATCCTCGAAACGTAACACAAGAAGAATTAGAAAAAATCTATAGGGAGTTACTAAGAGGTGGTAATCCATGCATTTTATCACGGAAAACGAGCTAAGAACAATCTACCGAAAAGTACCTTTCCACGAATTTACGTTAAAGTCTGGGGAACGTTTGACCCCTGAAGGAAAGCAATTTTTGGCAGATAAAAAAGTAAACTTGATCTTGGAAGAAACAGGAGAAAAAGCATTACGATCCGTTGAGTTGGCGCCAGAGTTTTTCTTTTACAAAAATTGGCTTTCCTGTGAATTATATGAAGCCGCGATCCTAGCCATGGAGCATTCTGTGGCGATGAGCCAAGAGCTGTTGAAGTTAGGAGAAGCACTCAATGAAACGTTAGGACAAGCAGCAGATGATCAGAAGCAAGACTGTGGGGAGCCAGTCTTTGAGTCGCCAGCCTTTGAACTAGAGGCGGTCCATCTGTTTAGCCACCATGGGAAATTATTCATCAAACTAAAAAAAATTGACGCTTTCATTCATTTGTTCTATGCCAAATATCCGCAATGCCAGGCAGTGCTGCAAACGGTAGCTAAAAAGGTGAATGAATTAAGCAAACAATTAGTAGGAGTTGGCCAATGAACGAGTATATGGAGCAGTGTAATCGCTTTGTTGCTGCATTTGAAGAAACGATCCAACAACCGAAACGCCATCCTTCGCGTATTTATTATACAGGGGTCGATTTAGGTACTGCTTGTATTGTCCTAGCTGTATTAGACGAACAGCATCAGCCAGTTGCCGGGGCTTATCGTTATGCGGATGTCGTGCGAGATGGCATGATCGTTGATTATATTGGTGCGGTAGAGATCGTCAAAGAATTAAAAAAAGAGCTCGAAGAAAAACTAAACACTGAACTTGTTTATGCGGCGGCTTCTCTCCCACCAGGAACAGATGAACTTGATGGCGGTGCGATAAAAAATGTCGTTCAAAGTGCTGGTTTTGAGTTGACCAATTTATTGGACGAACCAACTGCGGCCAACCAGCTGTTGCAAGTGACGGAAGGAGCTGTCGTAGACATTGGTGGAGGCACGACAGGCATTTCGATTTTAGAAAATTCTAAGGTGGTAAAAATTGCGGACGAAGCGACAGGAGGCACGCATTTATCCTTAGTGATCGCGGGTTCTTACAAGGTTTCATTTCAAGAAGCAGAAACCTATAAACGAGAGCCAAAGCATCATGATGAGCTGCTGGTCACTTTAAAACCTGTCATTGAAAAGATTGCTTCGATCATCGTTCAGCAAACAAAGGGTTACCAGATACCTGCCATTTATTTGGTCGGAGGAACGGCGTGTTTAAAAAATATTGAGCAAGTCATCCAAACAACCACAGGAATCAAAACGTATAAGCCAGTAAATCCAATGTTTGTAACACCATTAGGCATTGCATTAAGTTGTACGGATCAAGTGATAGGATAGGAGTGATTTTAATGGATTGTCGAATCATACAATCGCCTGGAGAAGGCACATTAGCGATCATCAATCGACGAAAAGGATCAAAGGATACATTGGAAAAACCTGATGCTATTGGGCTAGTCCAAGGAAAACTGATCGAAATGGTCTGTGCGGCAGATGTGGCTGAAAAAACGGTCGGTGTGACCGTCGAAGATATTCGAGGAAGCTGTCCACAAAATGTGGTGATGCTCGCTATATTTGGTGATACAGCCTCAGTGACTGCTGCGATTGAAGGAATCCAGAAGAAAGAGAAGACCAGAAAATGGTGATTGCAACGTTGATCGATACGATATGGGCCACGCGTAAATCTGAAAAATTAAATGGCTTGAAGTTGATGATTGCAGAAATTTCTGGAGGCGCACGAGCGGGGGAACGATTGATCGTCTGTGATGTCATTGGTGCAGGAATCGGGGATCGAGTCATCGTGACCATGGGATCTGCCGCTCGCAGAATGCTTGAAGATGATCTGATTCCAGTTGATGCAGCAGTCGTCGGGATTATTGATGAAAGCTGTGAATCTGCCTAAGGAAAGTGTGACAAAATGAAAAAATTGATTAGTTTAAAGGAAGTGGCGAACTATCACGAAGAAGGTGTCAGATCGATCTTCGTTGATAGTCAAACGATTATTACGCCCGCAGCAAAAGATTTAGCAGAAGAATACCAGATTGAGTTGAAAGAAACAGCTTGCTCAGAAGAAAAGTGGCAAGAAACAAAAATAGGTGCATGTTCAACAGAAGACTTGATTGCTTTGTTGAAACGATTTTTAGCGGAAACGAAAGAGCAGCCCTATGAAGCGAGTTACCACAAGAATGGCTTGAAAATCGTCAAAGGCAACACTGTTAAGTTACAGCCTGATAAAGACAATAAACGGATAAAGAGGCAAGAAATCGTGCGCACGAAAGAGCGTGATTTGACCACAGAGCTGATTTTCCTTGAACAAACTTGCTTCAGTGAACAAAGCGACCAAGACTCAGTTGATTACATTATCTCAGGCGAGGTCGAACTGCTGATTTCTGGTGAACGGTTTGTCGCAAGTCAAGGAGATACGATCTTTATCCCACAAAATACAAGTTTGGACTGGATCGTGAAGGATAAGGCTTACGTGTTGGCAACTAAAGGCAAGCAACTAGCCAAAAAGGCAATTATCCATTAGTCCTCTAAAAATAGAAAACCAGCCGATGAGCAAAGCAAACCTGATTCAAGACTTGATCGATTTATTAATTATAAATGAATAGAGGGGCCCAGATGGAAATAGTTGATAAAGATTTACGATCAATACAAGAAGCGCGTGAATTAACAAGAAAAGGAAAAGTTGCAGCTAATCAGATCGCAACATTCACAGAGGAACAAATCGACCGTATTTTACAAAAGATGAAAACCGCTGCAAGTAAACACGCCGTAGACTTAGCCAAACGAGCAGTGGAAGAAACCGGATTCGGAAAAATCACGGATAAAACATACAAAAATCATGCGGCTTCTACTTTGCTGTATGAAGAAATCAAAGGTCAAAAAACAATCGGTATCATCGATGAAGATGAAACCAATGGCACTTTCGATGTCGCTGAACCAGTTGGGCTTGTGTTGGGGATCATTCCTTCAACAAACCCGACTTCAACAGTGATCTTCAAAGCGATGATTGCGTTGAAATCAAGAAACGCCATTGTCTTCTCCCCACATCCAGCCGCATTAGATTGTACAAAAAAAGCAGCCGACCTATTAAATCGAGCGGCTATCGAAGCAGGAGCACCCGAAGGAATCATTAGTTGCTTATCTCTTCCGACGATGGCTGGAACAAATGCACTTTTACATGCGGATGAAGTCAGTTTGATCATTGCGACAGGTGGGCCAGGAATGGTCAAAGCAGCCTATAGTTCCGGTAAACCAGCATTAGGCGTAGGAGCTGGTAACTCACCTGCTTATATTGAAAAAACAGCAGATGTGGCGTCGGCAGTAGCTATGATCATGGCTTCTAAAACATTCGACAATGGAACGATCTGCGCTTCTGAACAAGCAATTATTTGCGAACATTCTAACCAAGAAGCGGTAATCCGCGAGCTAAAAGCGCAAGGCGGATACTTTATGTCGAAAGAAGAAACAGCCAAAGTATGTCAACTACTGTTTAAAAATGGTCATACCATGAATGCCAAATTTGTTGGTCGGGACGCACAAGTAATTGCAAAAGCAGCAAATATCGCTGTTCCCGAAGGTACGAAAGTGTTGATTGGCGAACAAGGCGGTGTTGGACCAGACTACCCACTTTCATATGAAAAATTGACGACAGTCTTAGCCTTTTATGTGGTAAATGATTGGGAAGAGGCCTGTCAACTAAGTATTGATCTGTTGCAAAATGGGATTGGCCATACGATGAGCATCCATACAAATGATCGAGAAATCGTGTTGAAATTTGCCGCAAAACCTGCCTCCAGAATCTTAGTCAACACAGGCGGAAGTCAAGGAGGTACAGGGATCAGCACGGGGCTACCAATTTCCTTTACGTTAGGTTGCGGAACATTTGGTGGTAGCTCGGTTTCAGAAAACGTTGGACCGAAGCATCTATTGAATATCAAGAAAGTCGCTTATGGACTGAAAGATGTGACCACATTAGCAAAAGATGATTCGACCTTCCAAGAAGAAACAAGCAGTTCGGTTGCACCAATGCAACAACCGACCAGTCAACGATCGCCGATCCAATCCGATCCTGAAATCGAAGACTTGGCAAATATGGTTCGTCAAGTATTGGCGGCGATGAATCAATAACGAAGAGAGAGAAGACGATGGAAAATTATGAAGAGCTATTAGGTGTCTTACTAGAAAAGTTAGCACCCCTGCAACAAACTCAGGAAAAGAGTCACGAAAACGACGAAATTCCAGTAGGGATCTCCAATCGACACGTACATCTTGCACAAGGAGATGTCGACAAGCTATTTGGGCGAGGCTATCAATTAACGAAATTAAAAGATCTCTCCCAACCAGGGCAATATGCGTGCAAAGAACAAATCATGCTTGCAGGACCTAAAGGCGTGATCCAAAAAGTACGTATTTTGGGACCAGTAAGAAATCAATCGCAAGTTGAAATCTTGCAAAGTGACTCGTTTAAGTTAGGCATCAAAGCGCCTCTTCGTTTATCCGGGGATTTGGCAGGCTCTGCCGGAGCAACCCTCATCGGACCCAATGGCTCAGTGGAGTTACAAGAAGGTGTGATCGTCGCGAAAAGACATATCCATATGTTACCTGAACAAGCAAGGAGATTTGGCGTCACAGATGGAGAAGAAGTAACGATCAATTTTGCAGGACCAAGAGGCGGCTCATTACATCATGTGATCATTCGAGCAGTAGAAAATTCTGGTCTCGAATGTCATATCGACACAGAAGAAGCCAATGCCTTGGGTGTCACACCAAACACAAAAATTGTTATTCAAAAAAATTAATATAAATCGGAGGAAAATAGAATGAAATCAGATGCTTTAGGAATGGTAGAAACAAAAGGCTTGATCGGCTCGATCGAAGCAGCAGACGCAATGGTCAAAGCGGCAAATGTCTCATTAGTTGGAAAAGAAATGGTCGGTGGCGGAATTGTTACAGTCATGGTCCGTGGCGATGTCGGCGCAGTCAAAGCCGCAACAGATGCCGGTGCTGCAGCAGCTCAGCGTGTTGGCGAATTACTATCCGTTCACGTCATCCCACGTCCACATTCAGAAGTAGAAAGTATCCTACCCGTACAAGCGTAGAAATAAAGATTCGATATTCGATTTAATATAAAAACAGTAGTAACAGAAGGAATCTCTTCAAAAAATGAAACGGCATCCACAAAAATCAGAAGAATGATTTTTGTGGATACGCTTGTTTCTCGAAGCGAAATAATTCTGTATCAATCTCTTGGTAAAGGAGTAAGCACATGAAAACAGTAATCATCGGAGCAAACCATGCCGGGATCGCAACGGCAAACGTATTGTTATCTCAAGAAACAGACCATGAAGTAGTGATGATCGATAAAAATTCAAACCTCAGTTATTTAGGCTGTGGCACCGCTCTATGGGTAGGAAGACAAATCGATTCTTATGAAGAGCTATTCTACACCAACAAAGAAGCATTTGAAGAAAAAGGCGCTAAGATCTCATTAGAGACAGAGGTAGAAATGATTGATTTTGTCAACAAAAAAATCTATTGTAAAAGCCAAACAAAAGCTTACAGTGAGACTTACGACAAACTAGTCCTCGCAACTGGCTCTCGCCCCATCTCGCCGAATGTCCCAGGCAAAGACTTGAAAAACATCCACTTTTTAAAAAGCTTTCAAGATGCCCAGATTATCGATACCTTATTGGAGCGTAAAGATATCCAAAATGTGGCTGTAGTAGGTGCCGGTTACATCGGTGTCGAAATAGCCGAAGCCATGCAACGCCGAGGCAAAAACGTCCACTTATTCGATGGCGAAGCAGGCGCATTACGTTGTTACTATGACCCAGAGTTTGCAACCCAAATGGATCAAAACTTAGCAGATCACGGCATCAAATTACATTTTAAAGAACTTGCGAAAGCTTACAAAGGAACTGAAAAAGTTGAAGCCATTGTCACCAATAAACAAGAATATCCAGTCGATTTAGTCATCAATGCCATCGGATTCTTACCAAACAATGCGCTCGGAAAAAATCATTTAGAAACCTTCAGTAATGGCGCTTATTTTGTGGATGCAACACAACAAACAAGCGATCCAGACGTATACGCAGTAGGCGATTGCGCCACGATCTATTCAAATGCGATACAAAAAGATACCTATATTGCTTTAGCAACCAATGCCGTACGCTCAGGAATTGTTGCAGGACACAATATCGCTGGCAGCAAGCTGAATGCCATCGGCGTACAAGGATCAAATGGCATCTCCATTTTTGGGCTACATATGGTATCAACCGGCGTGACAGTCAAAGCAGCTAAAAAAGCAGGCATGGACGTATTGTATACCGATTATGAAGACAATCAAAAACCAACATTCATGAAAGACAACGAGAAAGTAAAGATTCGGATCGTCTATGAAAAAGCCACACGCCGAATAGTCGGCGCACAGCTATCCTCAAAGATGGATATCTCCATGGCTATCCATCTCTTCTCTTTGGCTATTCAAGAACAAGTAACGATCGACGAGTTGAAACTATTAGACATCTTCTTCTTGCCACACTTCAACCAGCCATACAACTACATCACAATGGCAGCGATGTCGGCAGAATAGGGCAAGAGTTGGTGTAAGAAGAATTATTAAAGAGGACGTTCATTTGGTCAATAGGGCGAAATGGGGGTTCTTTTTTGTATAATCAACTTAACTAAGAGTAACTATTTTCCTATAAGGTAAAGTAAGCAGGGAGTATGTTATTATTTAGAGGTGGTGCTTGCTTTTAATGGTTGATTTAAAAACTAAAAGTAGTGAATAGTTTATTTGAAAAATACATATAGAAAATAAATGGAGGAATAAATGACAATGGTAAATAGTTTGGCATTAAAAGATGATGTTTATCGTTTTCTTGAGGGATATGACCATATAGAAACATATAAACATTGTATAGCAGTCGGAGACTGTGCGGAGAAACTTGCTGTAAATTACAATATCAATAGCGAAAAAGCCAAAATAGCGGGTTATTTACACGATGTATCCGCAATCTATCCAAACGATCGTAGAATTACCATAGCAAAAGAAATGGGGATAGAACTAAATCAAGAAGAGCTGATATTTCCAATGATCATTCACCAGAAGATTTCAAAAAGAATGGCAGAAAAGATTTTTAAAATCACTGACAACGAGATATTATCGGCAATTGAATGTCATACAACTTTAAAAGGAAAGTATTCTCAACTAGACTTAGTTGTGTTCGTGGCAGATAAAATAAGTTGGGATCAAAAAGGCATTCCTCCATATCTAGACGGTTTGATGTTAGCACTTGAAGATTCTTTAGAAAGTGCTGCTTTGTATTATATTGAATATATATTGGATCAAGGTGTCAAAGTTGTTCATCCATGGCTAAAAGAAGCACATGAGACATTATCCAAGAAAGTTAGTAAAGTGGAGGATTGGAGCCAAAGAAGTACGATGTGCAGGAAATGGAGCGATACGTTGGCATAAAAAAAGAGTAAGATCCCGACGAAAGTTCTTATAGATGAGGACTTGCTGCAGTTGTTTTAATGAAATAAATCAAATAATAGATGGGTGAAACAACCAATGGTGTAATAGAAAAAATTGGCTGATAATCATTCCTTTTTGTTATGTACCAGTAAAGAAAGCGTTGACATTTCTGCGAAACACATTTATTATTAATTATATATCATCAATAAAAAGAAGAACCCATTTAATACGCGGCAGTATTAAATGCGAGTATGTTACTGCAATGCAGGCAGAACTCAAAAAAGATTTTAAGGCAGCGGCCCTTAAATCTTTTTTGAGTTCTTTTTTTTAGGAAAGGAGAATAGGGCAAGTGAAAATAATACAGATAATCAACAACAATGTGGCATTGATCAAAAAGGGCGGACATGAGGTCTTTATTGTTTCCAAGGGCATCGGCTTTCGTAAGAAAAAAGGCCAACAGGTTTCAGAAGATGAGATCGAAAAAATGTATATTTTGGATTCTTATGAAATGTTGGAGCATTTTAGTTACTTGCTTTCAAAGTCTGATTCAAATGACATTCTTTTGATTAGTCGGATCATTGAAAATGCAGAGAGAAAACTTGGCATCAAAGTGAGTGATTACTTAACACTAACATTACTGGATCATTTAGAGTTTCTTTTAGAACGAGCTGAAAAGAATCAGTTTATTGCAAGTCCATTGATTTGGGATATTCGCAGGTTTTATCCTCGTCATTTTGAGCTCGCACTGGAGAGTCTCCAGATGATCGAGAAAGAAAAAAATCTCAGTATTCCAAGTGATGAAGCGGCTTCTATCGCTTTGCATTTCATCAACTTTTGGGACAATAAGAAATCTGACCGGTTACTGGAGATGCAGACATTGAGTGATATTGTCTCTATTATTGAAAAACACTACACATTTAAAATCGATGAATCTTCGACAAATTTTATGCGGTTCTCAACACATTTACAATACTTTATCCAGCGGATCATCAAAAGTGAATTGGCACAGTCAGAAGGAAATATCTCTTTATTGTATCAACAAATCAGTCAGTTATATCCAGAAGCGTTCAAAGCAGTCCAAAAAATCAAAATCTATATCAAGCACCAGTTTAAAGCAGATATTTCCATGAATGAAGAAACGTATTTGATGATGCACATCAATCGACTAACAGAAAGGATTGGAAAAACAGATGAAATATGAAAAATTAAATAAAGCAATCATTGAATTGGTTGGCGGAAAAGAAAATATTGTAGCTGCTGCCCATTGTGTCACACGTTTACGTTTGACATTAAATAATCGCGACTTAGCAAAAACAGAAGAAATCAAAGAACTAGACGGCGTGATTGACGTTGTATCTAATGATGTAGCGTATCAGGTCATTATCGGTACGCATGTTACGGAAGTCTACAATGAATTTATGTCATTAGCAGGCTTAGGGAGTGGAAGTGAGGATACTCCTGAGAAAGAAAAATTATCATGGAAGAAAATTCCAACAGCAGTGTTGTCGGTCGTTTCTGAATCAATGACTTCAATTATCGAAGTGTTGATTGCGGCAGGGATGATTGCTGGGATTTTGAGTTTGCTTTCTTTGACGGGCATCGTTTCGGCGGAAAGTCCAACATATCAAATTTTCCAGACATTACAAACGTCGATTTTTACGTTCTTACCGATCTTTTTTGCTTTTTCATCAGCTAGAAGATTGAATGTCAATCCGTATGTCGCAACTGTTTTAGCCACAACTGTGATGTCTTCAAATATTACTGGTGCGGAAGGGTTAAGTTTGTTTGGCTATCAATTACCTGTGATTGATTATTCCCATACATTCATCCCGATTTTATTAGCAATCGCCTTGTTGAAATTTGTGACTACTCAGTTAGAAAAAGTAGTGCCGAAAGCGATTCAGCTGTTTTTTGTTCCCGCTGTTTCCTTGATGATCGTATTGCCCGTTCTCTTGACCGTTTTTGGGCCGGTCGGTATGTGGATCGGTTCAGGGATTTCTTGGGTGTTCACATTGTTGTCTGAAAATATCGGCTATTGGATCGTTGTGATGCTTTATGCAGCTTTCCAACCGTTCTTGATCGTCTTAGGTGCTGCGAATTTCTTATTCCCGATCGGATTGACTTTCTTTGCGGAACTAGGCTATGACCCTGTGATTACTGGAGCTGCCACCATTTCGGATATTGCCGTTGCTGGAGCGATGATTGGTTATTTCTTGAAGACGAAAAAAGAGAAAGAAAAAGCGACATTTGGAACGATTGGTTTTTCAGCGGTCATGGGAATCACAGAACCAGCTATTTTTGGTGTTTTCTTGAAATATCGCCGTCCGTTTATCGCTGTGATTGTTGGTGGTGGAATTGGCGGTTTGATTGCAGGATTAGCCGGTGTCAAAGCGTGGACCATGGCTTGGGGGTTAGCAGGATTGCCCGCTTTCTTGATTGGTGGAACAGCAAACTTTGTTTGGATGATCATTTCATGTGTCACAGCATTTCTTCTAGCTGGAGCTGTTGCTTATGGGCTAGGGATGCCACAAGAAGATAAAGCAACTGAAAAAGAAAAATCCCTGACGAAAGCTGGTCAAATCGCACTGGAAAATGTTAGTTCAGGTGAGGTCATCCAGTTGAGTCAAGTTTCAGATAGTGCGTTTGCTTCAGGCGCTTTAGGTAAAGGTTTTGCAGTGATTCCAGATGAAGAAAATGGCGAAATTTTTGCACCGATCGCAGGAGAAGTCACCGTAGTTTTCCCCACAAAACATGCGTATGGAATCAAGACAGAAGATGGAGTAGAAGTATTGATCCATGTGGGCGTCGATACAGTAAACCTTGAAGGGAAAGGATTTACTAGTTATGTAAAAGTCGGCGATCAGGTAAAGACTGGCGATGTGTTGGCAACAGTTGATTTTTCTGCCATCCAAGCAGTTGGTTTTGATCCAACAGTGATGGTCGTTGTCACGAATAGCGCAGACTTTTTAGATGTCGTACCGTTGGCTGATGAAAGTACGAATCAAGTGTTAGCAGTGATTATTTAGGAGGCAAAAGGATGAGAACAGATTTTTTATGGGGCGGTAGTATCGCAGCCCATCAAAGCGAAGGTGGATGGGATCAAGGTGGAAAAGGAATTTCCAATATGGATCTCGTGACGAAAGGAACTCGTGACACACCACGAGAAATCCACAAAGAACTGGAAGAAGGATTCATTTATCCTTCTCATACGGGGATTGATTTTTATCACCGTTACAAAGAAGATATTCAACTATTTGCGGAAATGGGATTTACAGCACTAAGAATCTCAATCGATTGGACACGGATTTTTCCGAACGGTGATGATCCTGAACCAAATGAACAAGGCTTGAACTTTTATGAAAATGTAGTAGACACTTTACTTGCACATGGTATTGAACCGATCATCACATTCTTTCATTTTGAATTACCAGCTAACTTGATCGAAAAATACCAAGGTTGGACGAGTCGCAAACTAGTTGCTTTATTTGAAAAGTATGCTAAAACACTGTTTGAACGTCTGAACGGCAAAGTGACATATTGGGCAACATTCAATGAAATCAATCATTTGGACCCGAACTCAAAAGCTGCGGAATTTTTTACGTACTACATTTCTGGTCTTAAGTTTGAAGAACTTGAAAATCCAAAACAAGCAATCGCACAAATTGCTTACAATACGGCACTTGCTAGTGCAAAAGTCGTTAAGCTGGGACATCAAATCAATCCCGAATTCAAAATTGGGTGTGTCTTTGGTATCAATCCGCAATATCCAGAAACGTGTAAACCAGAAACGATGTTAAACAACTTGTTGGAAAATGAAAAAGAATTGTATCAAATGGATGTAATGTGTCGTGGCAAATTTCCACAATACAAATTAAAAGAGTTTTCAGCACAAGGTATCGTGATCGAACAACATGAAACGGATGCGAAATATTTCCAACAAGGAACGATCGACTATATTGGCTTGAATTATTATATGTCCAGTGTCACTCCGAATGAACAAAAAGAGAACGAAGCATTCTTTGGTGGCATCCAAAATCAATATCTCGAACTGTCAGACTGGGGCTGGGCCATTGACTCCGTTGGCTTACGTTATACGATGAACTGGTTGTACAGAAGATACCAATTGCCGCTAATGATCACTGAAAACGGGCTAGGTGCTGAAGACGTATTAGAGCCAGGAAATATTGTTAATGATGACTATCGGATCGATTATCTCAACCTCCATATTTCTGAAATGAAAAAAGCAATCACCGAAGATTATGTCGAATGTCTCGGTTATCTCTCTTGGGGACCAATCGACCTAGTTAGCGCTTCTACCGGCGAAATGTCAAAACGGTATGGATTTATCTATGTTGACTTGGATGATGAAGGAAAAGGCACCGGCAACAGATACAAAAAGAAATCGTTTGACTGGTATAAAAGAGTGATTGAAACAAACGGAACAGAATGATAAATAGAAAGAGCCCCAAAAATTGGAAGAATAATTTTTGGGGCTCTTATCTTTTTTATAGAGATGTTGCTTCTAAGGTATTAAGCATTAACTAAAAAATGTATTAATAAAAGCGATAAAAACGACGAATACAGGTATTGACCATGAAAAATCAGTCGTTTTATCAAGGATTTTATTTGACGAATGGTTGAACATTTTTAAAATTACTTGAATTAGGCAATAACCTAAAATCATCCCTAGTACATTTGAAGTTAAATCATCGATATCTGTTGCTCTAGCTACCGTAAACAGTTGACTCAGTTCAATCAATAAAGAAGTGCAAAAGCCAAATAAAAGAGAATAACTGAATTTTCTATACGTGGGACTAATTAACGGACATAAAAATCCGATTGGTATAAAACAAATAATATTGAGAAGATATCCTGTATTTATTCCATCGATGAAAGGAACAAGATTGATATTCGGATTGAAAATATTTTCGCCGAACCCACAGATCCTGTTTAATCCATAAAGCGTAGGAACACCGAATACGTTGAAGAATGTGATACTCATATAATAAAATAATAGAAGTGCTGATAGAATGCTTACCAATTTAAAAGAACCTTTGTTTTTTCTGGTGAACCAAAATAAAAAACTTGCCAAAATTAATAGTCCTACCAAGAATACAGGTTTTAAAGTCAAGATATCTACGATAGATTCCCAGAATCCGATTTGTTGTATCATCTTTTTCGCCTTCTTTCCTTAAGTGAATGATTATTTAGTCTGTATAATCATCTCAGAGAAGGAGACGCTAGCCATCAGCCTGTAGACTTATTTTAGGAGTGATATGAGCGTGCTGATAAACTGGTAAATGATACAAGATGAAGCGAGTTGGTACTAAATGATAATTATGATACGTAGAAACGATTGATAAAAAATGATTAAATAGCAAAATATAGCCCTAGATACTTATTGAATTCCAGTATATTAGGGCTGTTTTTGTGTGCGTATAAGACTGAAAGTGTTCGTATACGACGTAGATGATTCTTATCCAAACGATTTTAATTTAAATAGGAAAAAATTACGTATAGTAATAATGAATGAAGTAGATGGGGGTAAATAAATAGAAGTACAGAGAGAAAATACTATCAAGTATTACATTAATAATAGACAGCCATCACTTATCTAATTGAAAGGACAAAAATTATGGGATTAATCTATTCAGCCACCGAATCTTCTAACTTAATAAGTAATATGACCACTAATTTATCACTTGCTCGTACAACGATCGACCAACTACGAACAGGTAGCCAACAAATTGTTCAAGCAGTTGACGGAAAAACACTCTCCGGAGCAGCTTATCAAGCCGGTAAAGGACTGTTTTCTGAATTGATCATTCCTACAGTCAATCGGGTAAACAATGCGGTACAAGGAATTCAATCAGATCTGAATCTTTACTCCGCCGCGCATCAAATCGTTTCTAGTGAAGGATACTTGGACGAAGAGAATTTAAGCGGACAGATTCGTGCTAAATCATTTGCTAAACAATCGATTGAAAACCATGCGCAGACGATCAGACACATCGCTAATATAAGCATCTTACCAGGCATCACAGAAATGCTGACCGACTTCCATCGCAACCTGATGAGAATGTCAGACAGCCTACAAGAAGACATCTACAAGTTGCAACGCAAACAGCAAAAACTCAATGCCTTTAACTCTCAAACCAGTGGACTGTTCAACAACAGTCTACTGGAATTAAAACTCGCCATGCAAAGTGTCTTAGTCCTGAATCAAACTACCGTAAAGGCAGATGGAAGTTATACATTGCCGAAAGGGGTGGATGGAAGTTGGTTCGAGAAGTACAAACCAAACGGACAGACATTGCTGGAAGAATCTTCAACTAATGCCTTCTTAGAACTGTATGCGGAAATTGAAAAATTAGTTCAACCTCTAAAAGAAGGGAAAACCCATGCAATCAAACGACTTGAAATGTTGCTCAGAAATTATCCTGATGCATTAGTAAACAAGCTGGCATCCAACGATGAATTTTGGATGCTTACCAATTATCTACCTTCGGGTATGAAAACTAGATTATTTAGTTTTCTTACAAAATACGAAATGTTAGGTAAAACTGTTGCTCAAGGAAAATGGATTCCTAAAATCGATACGATAGGTAAGGCCTATCAAAATTTTACTAAGTTTACCTCGCCCGTAAAAACCTACGTCAGCGAAGGCTTGAAGAACTCCCATTTGATACAAGGAGCTAAAAAATGGGGTATCGCCAAAGGAATAGGAACGGCAGGCCAAGTAGCTACTTATGCACAATTAGGTGTGACATTTGTTTCAAGTGCAGTAAATGAGTATGGAAAAACAGGTAGTGTAGGAAAAGCAGTAAAGGGCGGAGGGATTGATATGGTTAAAAGTATAGGACCGTTGGAGGGGATGACTATAGGCGCTAAAATCGGTGGGGTTGTGGGGACTATTGTACCAGGAGCAGGTAATGCTACTGGCGCTTTTGTAGGCTGTGTTGTTGGAGGGCTTTTTGGTTTAGGAAATTCAATTGTACAGTCAATATGGCCCGACAGATATGATAAATGGAAGAATTCAGTTTATCAAAAAGAAGATAATAAAAAAAGTAACAATAAATTAGAGTTGGATAATTTTAAGTTAAGAAGTATAAACTGGAATGTTAGTGCTTCTGGAAAACCTTTTGGTAAAAAACTGAATTCTGTATATATACCTAGTTATAGAGGAGTAGGACAATGAATATCAAAAGATTTTTTTCAGCTACTTTTGAGGAAAGTTTACATTTAGAAGATGATCGTTTTGTTAAAGATTTGTATGCTGGTATTAAGATACAAGAGCAAGAGAAAAGAAACCTTCATCCTCTATTTCAATTAATTATTTATATACTTATGATTTTACTTATCTACGGATTTTACTACTTAATTAATTCTTGGATGGAAAATGAAGTGTTACATCAATTATTTAAGGAACCAAAAGTTAATTTTGTTTCAATACCTATTTTTTGGTTTGGTTTGTTGATATTTTCAATAATTAGTATTTTTATGATCACTAAGATGAATGATGGAACGAGATTTTACTTTATTTTTATTAATTTAAACATCTACATGATTTGGCTGATGCTAAGCATAAATTTGTTCTTCATTACATTCTTTATCGAACCACTTACGATTTTTGGCATACTTATTTTAATTTTGTTTCAGATTTTAAGTGGTTATATCATTTTTGAGAAAAAATTGTATGGTCTTGCTAAACAATTATTCGGTAACCACGAGTCAAAAAATCAATTTTCAAAATTTATTGAAAGAATAATCACCTTTAGCTATAAACTTGGTGGAATCTTTTGGGCCATAATACTACTTTTAAATTTTATTTTTCCTAGTGGACTAAATGATTCCTCGGATATTACTACTATTTCAAGTACCGTAATAATGTGGATGATTGTAAATATCAGTTTTACTGCAGCAGAGGTGCATATTTCCTTTCCGTATTTATTGTATGGATACTATAAAAATAAGTTTCAAGAAGAGTATCGTGAGTGGGAAGGGAAAGGGCAATTAGAATGGTATGGAGAGAAATATTTCAACAAGCATATCAAAGGAACAGCCAAAGAAATAAAAGAGAAGAACTAGCCTAAAATTTTTGGTATCAACGTCTATCTAAATATAAATTTTGGCTTGAATATTAAAATGAATAGCCTTAATCTGATAAATCTTTTCTTATTCTAATGAATAACATATGAAATTTTTGCATGTTTTTTAACAAATTCTTGTCCTTTTACCTTACACTTACATGATAGGAATGCCTATCAAGAGCTTTGTTTTATTAAAATAAAAAACGTTAGATAAATCAACGAATGTTACAGTGTCATCAGTTTTTTATAATATAAATGAATGCCATTTTAAAAAACAGAAAATAATATATTTTTGTTGAAAGTAAGGTGTTTTGTAGCTCTTTTCGCTTGATTTTCGTATATCTTTTATGAAACCCATATGTTAAAGTATTGGCGGAGATACTTTTGTTGGTATAGCTAAAATTTTCCAAAAGATAAATGATTGAATAAAAGTAAATTTAAAAATAAATAGCCGATTAGATGTCAGGGAAAGAGGTGAAAGTCCTCTACAGACCTACCTACTGTAAGGGGGATGAAACCAACATGACCACAGAGCATTCTGGAAGGGTTGGGAGTAAAAAGAAGCCAAGTCAGGAGACCGGTCTAACGGCAATGATGTTCTTTTGTAGGAGAAAGATCAAGCGTTTTGTTGTGCGATGGATCAAACTGTCTTCTCCTGTAAAAGGAAAGGCAGTTTTTTATTACTTTTAAAAGAGTTTGCTTGATAAGGGTATGGAAATGAAAGGGCTATCGTAAACAAAGTGATCACTGGGAAAAGTAAAAATGAGTCAAGGAAAGTGGGAATAGATGATGAAAAAATTATCGAAATTAGTTGCTGTGTTGGGATTGAGCGTAGTCTTTGGTTTAAGTGCTTGTTCAAATAATAATGATCAAACAAGCGGAACAGCAGAAACAACAACAGCTTCAGAAGTTGCTCTACCAACAAAAGATCGTGGTGGCGAAGAAATCGAGATTCCAGAAGAAGTAGATAAGATGGTTTCTCTAGTACCTTCAGTAACACAAGTGATCGATGATCTAGGACGTAAAGATCAATTAGTAGCTGTTGACACACAAAGCCCAGCAATGACGAAAGATATCGATGAGTTGCCACAAATCGATATGATGGCTGTGGATGCAGAAACATTGATTTCGTTGAACCCACAAGTGATCTATGTTTCAGATATTAGTCTACATGGCTCTGAAAACGTTTGGTCACAAGTAAAAGATGCAGGAATTACTGTCGTAAATATTCCAACTAGTAATACCATTGAAGATATTGCTTTGGATGTCCAATTTATCGCTGACACTTTAAAAGAGCATGAAAAAGGACAAGAATTAGTCGATACAATGAACAAAGAGATCGATGAGATCAAAGAAATTGGCGAAACGATTACAGATAAGAAAAAAGTATTATTTGAAATCAGTGCATTACCTGAAATTTATAGCTTTGGTAAAGGCGTTTACTTGAATGAAATGATTGAACTTGTCGGTGCAGAAAATGTATTTGCAGATCAAGAAAGCTGGATTCCAGTAACAGAAGAAGCGGCGATTGCTAGCAAGCCAGACGTGATTTTGACAAACGTGAATTACTTGGATGATGCAGTGCAAGAAATCTTAGATCGTGAAAGTTGGAAAGACGTGCCAGCGGTGAAAAATGAAGCGGTATACTACATCGATAACGCTGCGAGTTCTTTACCTAACCATCATATGACAAAAGCCCTAAAAGAAATGGCTTTAGCAATCTACCCTGATGAATACAAATCGTTGGAAAATGAATAAACAAAGTCGGTTGCTGATAGCAGTTGTCTTAAGTATCATCGTAGTATTCTTTGGGATCAAAATCGGAAGTGTATCCATTCCTTTTGATATCTTGATCCAAGCATTATTTTCAAAAGGAGACAAACAGCTAGATGCAACGATCGTCACCATTCTTTGGCAGGTTCGCCTGCCGAGAGTGGTTTTGGCGTTTCTTGTAGGTGCTGCGTTGGCTGTAAGTGGAACAGTCATGCAATCCCTTTTAGGCAATCCATTGGCTTCTGCCTATACGCTAGGTGTGTCATCAGGGGCATCACTTGGCGCTGCGTTGATCATTGTCTCAGGGATCACTTTACCGTTGTTCCCGAATTTTACATTACCTCTGACAGGCTTTATTTTTGGTTTAGCAACTGTTTTTATTGTCTTGATGATGAGTCAAAGATTGGATCAGCAATTATCGAACCAAACAGTTATTTTAGTGGGAATGGTCATGACCTTATTTGTGGGCGCGATGTTAACGATCGTCACGGCATTATTCAAAGACCATTTACAGCAATTAGTCTTCTGGCAAATGGGTAGCTTTTCAGGAAGTACTTGGGCAAAAATCCAAATCTTTTTACCCATTTTACTGATCGGGACTCTCGCTCTATGGTTTTCTGCTAGTAGCTTAGATGTGTTATCTTTAGGTGAAGAAGAAGCAATGATTTCTGGTGTAGATGTCCGAACGATCAAGTTATGGGTCATGGTGCTTGCAGCATTGCTTGCAGGAAGTGCGGTTTCATTTGTCGGCGTGATCGGATTTGTTGACTTGATTGCCCCTCACGTCATCCGCCGCTATTTCGGGGCCAGTCATCGCTGGGTCATTCCAGGAGCAGCACTGTTAGGTGGTAGTATGATGGTCGTCGGTGATACGATTTCTCGAACGCTATTATCTCCCCAAGAAATCCCGATCGGCGCTGTCACCGCATTGATCGGTGCGCCATTTTTTGCCTATGTTTATTTCAAACGAAAGTGAGTGTTTTACAACTATGAAAGATATTTATCGCAGCCCATATGAGGCTTATCCATTTTTAGCAGACGATGCAGATGATTTACGATGTGATTATGAATTACACACCGATCGCTTATCGTCAGAAATCGGCTTGTTGCGCGCAAAATGTGCAAACTCTCCTTTTTACGAGGAGTTAGAGAAAATCGGTGAATTCGTTTACCATGCCAATGCATGCGTGCGTACAAAAATGACGATCACACAAGAAGAAATCGCCTGGTTAAAGAGTCGTGTCGATGAATTGAATGCAGAAAGAACAAACCAAAGCGGACCATTCTTCTTACCTCAAGGAAGCGAACGAGGCGCATTAGCACATATCTTACGTGTCGATTGTAAAGTAATCGTTCGTTTGTTGTACCGCCATCTTTATCAAGGCAAAAAAGTCGATTCAGGTTTGCTAGACTTCTTTAATTTATTGTCTGGTTATTTCTTCATGATTGCGATGAAATTCAACCGAGAAGACGAGGTAACAGAAATTCCTTTTGTCAGCAGAAATTACCGCTAAAGGAGGAAAAGTGATGACCTTGAAGCTATCGCAAGTCACAGCTGGCTATGGCTCAGTAAAAATCATCAAAGAAGTCTCCTTTGAGCTGAAAAAAGGTGAGAACCTATGTATCCTAGGACCTAATGGCTATGGCAAGACGACCGTATTGAAATCAATTGCGGGCATTCTTTCCTACGAAGGATCAATCACGATCGATGGAAAAGAAGTCCGTACAATGAAACGCAAAGAAGCTGCACGCAAAGTCGCCTTACTCAGCCAGTTTTCAACCATTGCCTTTGATTACACCGTCTATGAAACCGTCATGATGGGGCGTTATACGCACATCAAACAAGGACTATGGTCAGTCACGACAGCAGAAGACCGAGAAAAAGTCATGGAATGTCTGGAACTAACCAATCTGTTAGAATTGAAAGACCACCCAGTCAACCAACTTTCTGGTGGCCAAAAGCAACGCGTCTTCCTTGCCAAAGTATTAGCACAAGACCCAGATATCCTATTATTAGATGAACCCAATAATCATCTAGATATCAAACACCAACTCGAACTCATCGGCTATTTAAAAGACTGGGGCAAGAACCAAGACAAAACAATCATTGGAGTCTTCCACGACATCCGCTTAGCCCTGTCATTAAGTGATCAAGTCCTATTCATGAAAGCAGGCCAAATCATCAAGCAAGGCCCATTTCTGGAAACAGCTTCAAGGAAACTACTCAAAGATATCTTTGATGTGGATCTAGTGAAGCATTTTCAGGAGCAGAGTGAGATTTGGGAGAAGTTGGGGGAAGGGTAAGGAAAAGTACAAAAGTTGATATGTAAAAAAACTGGCTCTTTGTCAATAAG
>NZ_JAFLWG010000061.1:0-3528 GCF_017316315.1 Enterococcus sp. DIV1298c
ATATCATGCAAGGGACTAACAGCTATAGAAACCCCTAAACTTTCAAGTTGATCTCTCCAATTTTCTGGTATCGATTCAGGATAAAGTAAAAAGCCGAAATGTCTTGCTTTTGTTGTCTTTTTATTCATGATATAATTGCCTTAATCAAACACTACGAACTAGCGGAAACAGTGCTCCAACACTTATGTTTCTGCTCTTTTTTTGCGCTCAATTCCCTTTCTCTTTTTTTCTCAAATCTTCTGTTACTAATAATTTAACGTAGGTCGACATACTCAAATTCTTGTCACTTGCTTTTTTTTCAAGTTCTCGCTTGATTTCACTTGGTAAAATTACTACTACTCTTTCAGATTTCGCCAATCTTTTCAACCTCCTCAAATGTTGATAATATCATGGTAAACTTTTAACCATCTTATTGTCAAGTTTTTTATGGAATTTTCAAAACGTTGGCGAAAACGTTGGCGAAAACGTTGGCGCTCAATAAAAGCCTCAAACCCATGGGGGAGTAAGGATAAAATTGTTTTTTTTTTGAATTTGGCACTCGGCACTCTATGGGGGGTCGTAGTACGGAAGCAAAATTCGCTTCCTCGCCCCCCAGATTTCCCAAATTCCAAATTTTTTACAAAAATTTTCCAGCGCTTCCGCTCGGCAAAAACACAGGTCAAAATCAAGACCTTGGGCTTTGCCCAAACCCACGAGGAAATAATTTCCTCGACCTTCTACACGTTCGCCACTTGTGGGCGTCCTCCCAAATGGGTTTGGGAGGGGCGTAAAGCTTCTGGGATCTCATTCACAGCTATCAACTCCTTAAAGCCTCAAAGAAGCCCTAAGAAGCCTTGTCAGGCATTCTAAGGGCTTCTAATTCGATTTACCGTTGACAGCGCCTTACACACGTTTCTCTTTGCAAAATAGCCATAAACGCCTCTTAGATCTCTAGCTCATCATTTCCGTTTTCTTGACTGTAAAGGGTTTCGTCTCGTACAGTCTGCAAATCCTTACCCAATTTTTTCGCCAACGCTTGTTGCATGTCGTCAAGAAGCGTTTGTTGATCTTTCGGCGAGAGCTTCATAATCCTCTCGCGTTCTTTCTCAAGATCATGAAGCTCAAGTTGCAAACCTAAATATGCAACCTTCAGAAAATATTTTTCCGATTTCAAGTCATCCGACATACGTTTAAAACTCTCTATTTTCGTTTCTAAGGCGTTTTCTCTTTCGGTAAGGGAATTTTCCCTTAAATCTATTTCAGCGCTTCTAAGGACATTTTTTTGGCTCATACGAGCAAAGAATTGTTTAATCTCTTGGAAAAGCGTGGTCAAAAACCTTAAAAACACCGAATCATCCAATTTTCGAGGATCTATTTCCTCATCATCATTCAAGAATTTTTCAACTAGATCAGCCGTTTTTGAAAAATCACTTTCTTCAACACCCGGCAATTCTTCGATCGCTTCTAGCATTTCATCAATCACATATTCAAAGCCTTCTTTTCTCGCTTCCAACTCCGCTTTTTCAGCCTGTTTTTTGAAAGATTCTGGGTGTACGTGTTGCGCTTCTGATTTTTCTTTTCCACGTTCGATTGCAAAACCATTACGCTGGAAGTGCTTTGGCAATTCTTCTTGAATGCTCTTTAGGCATGCTCGATTAAAAATTGTTTTGGCAGTCAATTTGTTATCAGCGTCAAACGGAACAATACCAAGGTGCATATGCGGAGTTGATTCGTCCATATGAACGGTGGCGAATCGAACATTTTCTTTGCCAAACCGCTCTTGAAAATACGTAACAGCACACTCAAAATACTTCCGAGTTTCTTCTGTGCTTAAATCAGCAAAAAAATTATTGCTTGAACTTATCAACCAATCTTGCAATACAACCGCATCTTTCCTCGTTGCACGTGTGGAACTTTTGTTTTCCTCGATAAAATCTAAGATCTCTTTTTTGAAACTTGTGTCGGTTGAATGACCGACTAAATCATAATTTAAATGCGAACGCTCATTGTCGATATCTTTGTTTCCGTGATTGTCAGTTTTACGATCAACGTGTATCTGATATCCGCCTAAATCGCCCGCTTTTCTTTTCTCAGTACGTGCCACCATGTAAGCCATAATTAGCAATCGTCCTCCTCACCAAAATCGGTACAACTTCCATGTAAAGTATAACTTACTATACTTTACTCCGTAAAGAGTAAGCTCTGCCGAGGGCTGTCGATCGCCTGAAGGCGACCGATCACCTACGGTCAAAATGTCATTTCTGCATTCGCAGAAACTCCAATTTTTCCTTCGGTGAAAAACCTTGCTCAACAAAAAAAGCCAGGGGCTTTGCCCTGACTTTTTCGTTTCGCTTAACCCCTCGCTGAGATCATTTGCTTGAGCAAATGTTTCAGCTTAAGCATACGCAATTTGCGTAATGCCTTTTTCAGCAGATACGCATCGGGCGTTCGGCTCATCAGTCGAGTTTGTCTCACGTCGATCGCATTTGAATTCAAAAAATTGTGCTCCACATGCGCAGTTACGCTCTTCAATTTTCCGTACTCGTACACAAGAACATTCTGCTTTTCTATATTTGAACCGCTATTAGTCAAGCTTTCTTCGTATTCCGATTGTGCCACTGGCACATAATTTTCGATCACTTGTTGCAGTGTCCGACGTCGGCTTTTTCTTTCTAAGATACAAACTAGATCCAGAAAGAAAGCAACTTCGTCTTTTTCCAAATGCAGCGTTAGTAAATTATCCTTCAAAACATTGATACTAGCGGTTTTTTGTAGTAAATCATAAACCACTAAACTTTCTCGATAGTTTCTTTTCAGCTTGTTTTTTGTCATGATAACGACCTCCAAATATTTTTATTTAGAAGCCCCACACAAATTATGCTAGAATGTACTAGCAATCTTCCATGATTGTTTGGGGCTTACTCTCTCTTTAGTCGGACGGGTGTAAGCCCCTTTTATTTAACGTGTTTATCCACGCCTGCAATCATTTCCCCAGTCTCAGCATCAATTCTTTTTGCATACTGCGGTCGAAAACCATTCTGATAATTACCATCAAAAGCCATTCGGAAAAGGTTGCCGTTCGAACCAATAACATCAATCACATCTCTTTGGCTAGTAATTCCATACTCTTGTCCTCGCCAATCAAGAAAAGCTGTCAATTCTTTCAAATTGACTATACCGCATTGATTAATAATATCTACCAACTGGTTTCTCAATTCTCTTTTTTGGCTCTCATCAAGCGTCACATAACGGTCAATATCAAAATCATTAATATGCAAAATATCTTTTTTATCATAGATATATTTATTCTTTGCTTTCGCATCTTTTGATTCATGGGTGAGATACTCATATGTGCCTTTTATAGAATCAATAATTTCTAGGTGAGCAACCGATTTATTCCCCAATTTTCTTTTGATTTTATTTCTTACACTTTCCATCGTTACAGGATTTCGAGCTATATAAATCACATGATAATGTGGTTTTTTATAATGCTTACCGTTTCTAACAATATCATCACTATTCCAATCATTTTTATCGGTCTTTTCGTCC
>NZ_JAFLWG010000062.1:0-5200 GCF_017316315.1 Enterococcus sp. DIV1298c
AACGTTTTGACAACTAGTGCTTTACTTTCTTCTGAAACATTTCCTGCTGCATCAAATGCTTTTACTGTATATGTGTATTCGGTATTTGGTGTCAAACCAGCATCAGCAAATGTAGTTGTTGCTGTTTGACCTACTTGTTTGCCATCACGGAAAACATAGTAACCTGCTACTGCTACATTGTCAGTTGAACGAGTCCAAGACAATGAGACATTTTTCTCACCGATCGTTGAAGCTTTCAAATCTACTGGAATTGAAGGTGCTTCTAAATCTGCCGGTGCTTTTTCTAATGTTTTTACAACTAATGCTTTACTTTCTTGTGACACATTTCCCGCGCGATCAAATGCTTTTACTGTATATGAATATTCAGTATTTTCAGTTAGACCTGCATCAGTAAATGTAGTTGTTGCTGATTGACCTACTTGTTTGCCATCGCGGAAAATATAGTAGCCCGCTACTGCTTTATCATCTGTTGATTTTGTCCATGATAGTGAAACATTTGTTTCGCCGATCGTTGTAGTTGTAAGACCTGTTGGTACTGACGGTGCTTCTGTATCCGGTGTACCTGGTTCAGTTGTTGAGTCTTCACCAAAGATGACTTGTTTATTGATTTCAATTCCTTCATCACCAATTCTTTGGCTTAAAGTGATTGAGTCGATATTGTCAACAGCGACATCTGCTTCAGCAGCGCTTGAGCTTAATCTGAACTCATAAGATGCACCTGGCTTGATTTCTTTCCCATCGTAAACAGAAGACAAATCAACGATTGCAGCGCCATCCACGTTTGTTACTTTACCTGCTTTGTAATCGCCAGCGCCAAGTTTTTCATTTGTCGCCATTGGAATCACTAATTTAGGTAATTTGATTGTTTCTTGTGAAAATTCAACTAATTTCAATACAGAAGAAGTTTCTTCCATTTTTTCCTTGTTCGTAATTTTTACATCGTAACCACTCACGCCATATTGTGTATACGTTGAGATCTCAACATCGACATCCAATGGCGTACTCTTGATTTCAAATTCTGGAAGTTTTTCACTGCCAAACAATCCTTGTTTGATTGCATTGGTCAATTTATCGCGTTTTGTTCCAGTTGTTTCTTTATCTTGTGATTGTTGCCATGAAATGATTCCACCAAGTTGATTTTCTTTCACATACTCAGTTTTATAAGTGACTGATTTTTCATTTTCATAAGTAAAGAATTCGCCAGTTGTTTCGCTGTACATAAATGGCGCTTTCGCTACGTCATCCCAATATTCTTTCAAGCCAGAAGTATTGCCAAGTAAAGTTGTGATATCTCGATATGGCCATACACCACTTGCGCGTCCACCGTCACCTACTGTTAATGGATTTTTATTTTTTGCTCCATAACTTGGTGTTTGGTCCGCATCTTTATTTGATTGTGTTGCTTTTTGGAATAATCCTGGAGTTTCTGCATTGTCCCCTTTTGCTACTTCGTTCCATCCACGAGTATAGAATGCTGCACCAATAACGATTTTCTCTGAAGGCGCACCTTTTTCACGTAGGTATTCAACTGTTTGGTCAACAGAAAAACCATTGTCATAGTTAGGATCATCTGGATTTCCATAAAGTGCTGAATGGTGACCACTTGTGTCCGCCCATGCACCAGTTAAGTCATAAGTCATGACATTTGCGAAGTCTACAACTTCAAATAATCGTTTTACGTCGATTCCTGAATTTAATTTTCCTTGTGCTGCTGGTAATGCCACAGACAATTCATATGTTTTACCTAATTCTTCACCTTGTTTGTCGATCGTTTCGCGAATTTCGTTCAATAATGTTATGTAATTTTCTTTGTCTTCTGGTTTTGCGTGTGGTGTTCCTTCGTCATTTTTGTTATCCACTAAATCTGGTTGACGAACATCCGCTGGATACTCCCAGTCCACATCCACAAAGTCCATATTTGTATACTTAATAAATTTTGCGACATTATCTACAAGGTTCTTACGTTTCGTTGGGTTTGCTGCTACTTCAGAGAAATCACCTGATTTAGACCAACCACCTAATGAAACACCAATTTTCATGTTTGGATTTTTTCCACGTAAATCTTGAATTGCATTTAAGATACCAGAACTAGCAGAATTCCATTGTACGCCCGGTAATCCAACAGGTGCGCCAGTCGCTGCGTCTGCATCAGTAAAGACTAACTCGCCATTACTATCAAAATCTAAAAAGGCAAAATTCAGGTGTGTCAATTGATCAGCTGGGATATCTTTTGGATAAAAGTTTCCTTCGCCGCCCCAAATCGACCAGTCACCATAGTACATTACGTTTCTATAACTTGCTTGCTGTTCAGTCTGTTGGATTTCTTCAGCATTCACTACAGACAATTGTCCAACTGTAGGAAGTGCTGTTGAAACAACAGAAGAAAATAACATTGCTGCCAACCCAATTTTTTTAACACTTTTCATTTTTAACTCTCCCCTTTTTTTACCCTATTCACTTTTCAAAAAACAGTTTATGTAACCAAAAAACACAAAAATATGTTATTCATTCCCCCTCTATTTCTTTCAAATAGTGAGTTAAACTCATGAAGCTTGTGTTGCTAAAAAAATATTATCACCTGATAATAGCCTTTTCAAGCGTTTCCTTAAAATTAATTTATAAATCGATTAAAACACAATGGTTATATTTCTATTTTATAATTGTTATTATTAAAAATCTTTATATTCCTTATTTTTTAACTCTTTTTCTCAATTACCATATAAATTAGATATCACTCATTATTCTAATCTAAAAATAACAATCATCTAAAAAAGAATAACAAAAAAACTTCAAAAGAATCAAAAAGACTCTTTTGAAGTTTTTACTCAGCTAATACACCGTGAAGATATAAATCGATCAATTGTTCGACACTAAACGGATTTTCAAGTGAATTTGACGATTCCGTAATGTATGGTGCTAACAGAAGAAAAAAATGTTTTGCAGCTATTTCTGTTGTAACATGCGTACGCATCAAAGGCTGATTTGTCGAAAAGATCACTTCAAATGGTTCACGATAACTTTTTTTCCACAAGCTAAAAAGATGATTTCTCGTCTCGGCAGAAAGGTTTGATTTTAAATCATGGTGCATCATAAAAAGGTCTAAAAGATGGGTATCGATCAAATACTTCGTCATTTTAGTCAAAGATTGTTTAAAATCAAGTTTATTCTCTTCTAAAATCGCTCTTAAGTCTGTACCTACAGTACTCAAATGCTCTTCTAAAACTGCACAATACAATTTTTCTTTATCACTAAAATAATGATAAAGGTTTGGTTGGGTAATTCCAGCATTTTTGGCAATCTCCCGTGTTGAAGTTCCTTGATAGCCTTTTGACATAAATAAACGATTCGCTTCTTTTAAAATTTTCTCTTGTGTATCCTTATTGTATCGATGGACCAAATTTTACACCCTCTGACTTATTTTTTTTCTTGAAAGACACCATCTTCTATCATAAATACTTTATCACATCTGTCAATAAGTCGGGTATCATGAGTAACCATAATGATTGCTTTATTTTTTTCCTTCGATTCTTTCGCTAAGATCTCCACAACTTCTACTGCTTTTTCCGAATCTAAACTAGCCGTTGGTTCGTCCGCTAAAATGATGGAAGGATCATTATAAAGTGCTCGGGCAATTGCAACTCTTTGTCGTTCGCCACCTGAAAGATCTTCTGGATATTTATTGAGTAGTTTATCGACACCAAGTTGTTCGAACAATTGCTTCGCTTCGTCTTGTCGATTTTCGTGTTTGATTTTATCGACTAACATCAGTTGCTTCTTGACGGTCAAAAACGGGACCAGATTGGACGCTTGAAGAATAAAACCGATTTCCTTGAAGCGTAATTTTACCCTTTTTTTCTCCGGTTGTTCACTGAAATCTTCTCCATTGATTTTCACGATTCCCTTATTGGGTGTCTGTAAACCTCCCGCAATCGTCAAGAAGGTACTCTTTCCGGAACCAGATGGTCCAATGATCGCGACAAATTCTCCTTTATCGACACTCATATTTGTTTTTTTCAGCGCTTGGATGGTTTGATCACCATCTTTAAAGCTTTTTTCAACGTCTATAAATTCAATTGCTTTCATTTTCCATTCCCCTTTCTATCCGATTGCTTTTAATGGATCGATTTTTACGATCGTTCTCACTGAGAAGAGTGCCCCTAAAATGGCGACAATCAACATCATCACACTAATGACACCGAAAAACAGCCAGTTACTTTGGAAAGGAACGGCATCGGGTAAAACAAGCGAGGTAACGAACGTTCCAAATAATCCAAGTGCCACACCGAAAAACGAAAGTAAGAATGTTTGTGCAACCACTGAACGGGCAATAAATCCGCCTGTGACTCCTTGTGCTTTAAGTACACCGAAAATATTGATTTTTTGCATTGTCAAAACATAGATGAATATGCCGATCACGATTGCAGCAATCACGATCAAAAAGCCGATCATGAAACCAAAAGTCAATACTTGCGCATTGTATCCTGGTAATTCATTGATAAATTTGGATATACTGATCTTTTCCAAATCACTTGGCAAGTTTTCGACATCTCCTCGGACAACTACTGCATTGATACGTGCATTCTCAGTCGCATCTTCTTTTTCAAATCGAATCTCTTGATATGCATTGATCGTTGTATAAACAACTGGCGAGACATTGAATTTTGCATTTTCAGTGAAACCAGTCAACTTGAACGTCTTATCGCTTCCTGATAATTTGATCGTATCACCGATATCTAACCCATATTCTTCTTTTAAACTGATATCACCAACCGCTTCATCATTTGAATTGAACTCTTCTCCTTCCACGATATTGGGCATAATAAATTGATTTTGATCGATCCCGAAAAAACTAACATTGACTTTATCTGCATCAGGACGATCTGGACTTGTAACTACGCCAGGTGTTTGAGCTAAATAAGCGACTTGATCACCTTTCACTTCTTCTGCTGTCTTTTTCGTGATCATTGACATCCCTAAGTTTGTGTTGGCATCCTTCGATAAGACAATAGTATCAGCTTCCCATTTATCCACAGCAGTACGATTGTCTTGTGCTAAACCATAGGCTAATCCCGTCAAAAAAAAGACAAGATAAGCTATTAGAAACATCACACCTGTCACTAAGGCATAACGTAATTTTGAATGAATAATTTCATTTAGTGCTAAAAACATAAAAATACCTCCTAAAAATTTATCAAGTGAT
>NZ_JAFLWG010000063.1:0-16716 GCF_017316315.1 Enterococcus sp. DIV1298c
CTTATTGACAAAGAGCCAGTATAACCTAGATTGATTCTTATATCATGATTCAATTGTTCAGTAGTTAATTACAAATCTGACAAAAGATTTTATTTAGATAATCGCTCTTGATCTCCCGTCGGTGAAAGACTGGTGATTTTTTCGATTTGTTCAATTGGTACGATTCGAATTTGTTGTTCTTTGTTTTGCAAACGAATCATCACTCGATCATTTTCAACAGTTTTTGTTGCTACCCAACCAGAAAATGTTTCATACTTATTGCTTAAAGGATTTACGCGTACTTGTAAGATCACTAAACTATTCTGAGCTGCAGCTTTCTGAAGTTCGAGAATGAACTCACCTTGTAACCGTACATTCTCAGCTTTTTCTTCTGTGTCATTCACAAATGAATCAAAAAGTTGAAACGAAGTATTAGTCACTAACTTTGTCAGTTTCTTCATTGGTGATACTGTTTCTTCATCCATTGAATGTACTCCTCTCCTAGCTAAGAATATGTTACTTAATTACTCCTATTTTATCTAATTTTTCTTAAAAAAACAAGAATATAGTTTATTTTATTCCAACTTTTAGTTAAAACAACCAAAGAACACAAATGTTATTTTATATCGCTTTCTAACCATAATTCCAGCCATTTTTCCAAGCCTTCATTGATCAATCGATAGGTTTCTTCAAAGTTATTTGTGTAATATGGATCAGGAACATTTTGTGCTTCTTTACCCATGACCGGACTCAAAAATAGTTGGATTTTGTCTTGTGCCTCAATAGGCGCTAATTGCTTTAGATCAGCGACATTTGATTGATCCATGCCAATGATCCAATCAAAATTCTGGAAGTCTTCTCGACGTACTTGGCGGGCAATCATCTGACGCGTATCCACGTGCTCTTTTGCCAATATAGCTTGGGTACCAGGATGAGGAGCACTACCTACCTCATAGGTACTCGTTGCAGCAGAATCAATGACGAAGGAATCCGCCAAATCTTTTTCTGCCACTTTCTTTTTTAATAACCCTTCTGCCATGGGTGAACGACAAATATTTCCCAAACAAACAAATAATACTTTCGTCATAGCAATCTCTCCTTTTTATTCCTACTTGATGGAATCGATGAAAAGGTCATTCGTCTCTTGTTTCCATTTCTTCTTCCAGTGCATACAACCGATACGAATACAATTCGGTATCTTTGGCTAAACGAAAGAATTGCATCGCTACTTCTAAAGGTGTTTCTGTATAGCCTTGTGTGATCCAGTTGACTAGGACACCACTACAGCCATAAGAGAAGAAGCGGGCATAAAATAGTTTATCTTTCGAAGTGAGTTGCTTTTCTTCATCCATCTGCTCAAATATTTTGATAAATGAGGGCTGGATCAACGCAGAAAATTGCTTTTGTAGAATCTCCTGTTCAGAACTGACGGTACTTGAATAGAAAGGTTTATTTTCAGCAATGGCTTTTAACATCAACAATGCTTGTTCTTCCCAATTGTCGAGAGAAAGTGATTCTGTTTTTAGGTAATGCAGCGAATCTTCATAGTAGACCCAACGCAATAAATCATACTTATCAGTGAAATGATAGTAAAAGGTTTGTCGATTGATGCCTGCTTCTTGTGCGATCTGTTGCACACTGATTTTACGAAAAGGTTGTGTTTCGCACAGCGACATCAAGACTTTTTTGATCATTTGTTTTGTATGTGACGCATCTCCCACATCGATCCCTCCCATCTCTTCAATCAATTTTCTAGTATTTTCTCTTTATTATAGAAAAAAAGGTTACACTTGGTAGTCATATCCAAAGTGTTCGTAAGCATAAGCGGTAGCGATCCGGCCACGAGGGGTACGTTTCAAAAAGCCCTTTTGGATCAAGAAAGGTTCGTACATGTCTTCGACCGTTTCACGTTCTTCTCCGATATTAACAGATAATGTACTCAATCCTACTGGTCCGCCGCCATATAGCTCGATCATCGTACGCAACAATTTTTGATCGACATAATCCAATCCCGCTTGATCGACCTGTAAAAGTGTCAATGCACGGTCAGCAATCAATTGGTCGATCTTTCCGTCTCCTTGTACTTGAGCAAAATCACGCACTCGTTTTAGTAGTCGGTTAGCAATTCGTGGTGTCCCACGAGAACGGCGCGCGATTTCTAATGCACCTTCTGTAATGATCTCTGTTTGAAAAATATCAGCAGATCGTAAAACAATTTCTCTTAGGTCTTCTTCTTCATAGTATTCCATATGCGAAATGATCCCGAAACGGTCACGTAAAGGGGCAGAGAGCATCCCTGCGCGAGTCGTTGCACCGATCAAAGTGAACGGTGGTAACGGGAAATGAACGGGGTGAGCGGTCGGCCCTTGCCCTACCATGATATCTACATAGAAATCTTCCATTGCTGAATAAAGCATTTCTTCTGCCACACGAGGTAAGCGATGGATCTCATCGATAAACAAGACATCCCCTGCTTCTAACTCATTTAAAATCGCCACTAGATCTCCTGGTCGTTCGATTGCTGGACCACTCGTCGTACGGATATTTACTTGCATCTCGTTGGCAATGACCATAGCCATCGTTGTTTTCCCTAATCCTGGAGGACCATATAACAAAACATGATCTAACGGCTCTTCTCGATTACGAGCAGCTTCGATATAGATACTTAATTCTTGTTTTACTTTATGTTGACCGATGTATTGGGCAAGTAATTGAGGGCGTAAAGATTTTTCTAAACTTAATTCATTCTCACCGGGTTCTGGTGAGAGAAGATGTTCATCTGTCATCAAGCGTCCTCCTTACTTTTTCATCATCAATTTCAATGCTTGTCTTAAATATTCATCCGTTGTTTGATTATCGATTTCTTTGAGTTGTTTTTCCACACGTTTGATTTCACGGTCACTGTAGCCAAGAGCCGATAAAGCTTCCATTGCCTCTGATAAGGCACTTGCATCTTGCTCAGTTACTTCGTCAAATAAAGTAAACGGTGTGTCGATACTCAATTCGCCGAACTTACCTTTTAAATCCAAGATCATTTGTTGGGCGGTTTTTTTACCTACACCAGGGAACTTCGTCAAATAAGTCACATCGCCGGTCTCCACTGCTTGGATCAAGCCAGAATGGTCTTCGCTTGCCATGATCGCTAATGCACTTTTAGGACCGATGCCTGACACACTGACTAATCGTAAAAACAATTGTTTTTCTTCAAGCGAATCAAATCCGTACAGCAAATGTGCATCTTCACGAATGACTTGATGAACATAGATCTTTACTTCTTTATCTAACTTACTGCTATACCGATAAGGGTTGCCTAACGCAATCTGATAGCCTATTCCTTGCGTTTCTATCACGATATAATACGGACTGATAAAAGTCACGATGCCTCTTAGATATTCATACATTGAAAATTCCTCTTTCTTTCGCACACATACGTTCCCATATTTCTATCCATTGTAGCATACTTTGCGATTTAAAAAAAGTATTCCCGAAAACAGAACTACGAGTTTAGATCTTTGATAAAGACCCAAACTCGTAGTGTATTCCATCTGTTTATTAGCGATTGATCGAGGCATGTCCAATCATTTCTTCATGTTGTACTTTGCCTGATTTACTTAATGAGAAATCAGCCACTTTATCCATGTTTGTTAGCACAACTAAGACATCTGTTTGTTTACCAGCTTGTTCAACAGCAGCAAGATCCATCTCTGCTAATTGCGTGGTTGGTGAAACTAGATCTCCTTCTTTCACCAAAACATTGAACGGTAACCCTTTCAACTCAACGGTATCAAGCCCCATATGAACAAGAACTTCTACACCCGTTTCACTTAAAATGCCGATTGCATGTTTTGTTTCAAACACACTAGTTACTTTACCATTGACTGGCGCATAGATTTTTTGATCGTCAGGAACGATCGCATAGCCTTCACCCATCATTTTTTGTGAGAAAACTGGATCATTCACGTCTGTAATTGCTTTGATTTGTCCGTCTGCAACGGCGAATAGCTCTTCATTTGCAGTGGCAACAGCAGCTGTTCCTGCTGGTTCGAAGTTTTGTGTAGGAATCGATACACCTTCCGCAGTTTGTAAGACACTTGCTTCTTCTGGATTGACTGGATCTAATTTATTCAAGATCCCTTTACGTCTAAAGACTACTGTTAAACCAAAAGGCACGATGATTGCGATGATCATTGCAATCGTGAATGGCAACCAAGTTTGTGCTTGGATCGCTAAGATTCCTGGCAAGCCACCAACACCAATAGCATTTGCTCGAACATCCATCAAGTTTGCAAACATCCCTGCAACACCAGAACCGATCATTGCAGCTACAAATGGATAAACATATTTCAAGTTGATCCCAAACATTGCTGGTTCCGTTACCCCTAGATAACAAGAAATCATCGCTGGGATAGAAACTTGTTCTTCTTTCTTATTGCCACGGTGCAAGAAGATGATTGCTAGTACAGCAGATCCTTGTGCAATATTTGATAAAGCGATCATTGGCCATAAATTAGTTGAACCAAAGTCAGCAATCAACTGCATATCGATCGCATTTGTCATATGGTGCAAACCTGTGATAACTAATGGTGCATATAAGAAACCAAATAATGCACTGAATAACCAGCTGATCGATGAAGTCAATCCAGTATTCACGATGGATGAAATCCAGTTACCGATTGCCCAACCGACTGGACCTAAAACCACATTAGCAGCGATAACTGTTGGTAATAGTGAGAATAGCGGCACGAAAATCATTGAGATCGATTGCGGAATATACTTGCGGAAGAAAATCTCTAAATAGGCAAGCAAGAATCCGGCAAGCATCGCTGGAATGACTTGCGCTTGGTAACCAATCATTTGTACTTGTGCAAAGCCAAAATCCCAAAACGGAATATCTGCAGCGGCAGTTGATGCGACACTATAGGCATTTAATAATTGCGGTGAAACCAAAGTAATCCCTAAAACAATTCCTAAAATCTGTGTCGTTCCCATTTTCTTTGCAATACTCCAAGTAATCCCTACAGGTAGGAAATGGAAAATCGCTTCTCCTGGTAACCATAAGAATGAATTGACACCATTCCAAAACGTAGAACTTTCTGCAATCGTTCCACCTAAACTCTCAAATTGGATACCTTCCAGCACATTACGAAATCCTAAAATCAAACCCCCAACAATGATTGCTGGAATCAATGGTGTGAAGATTTCAGCTAGAACTGCAATTGCTCGTTGCAACGGATTAAGATTCTGTTTTGCCGCCGCTTTACTTTGTTCTTTTGAAACGCCTTCAACTCCTGATACCGCAACAAAGTCATTATAAAATGTTGATACATCATTCCCGATGATCACTTGGAATTGACCGGCATTGGTGAACATTCCTTTTACACTGTCAATCTCTTCGATCTCAGCTTCATTTGCTTTTGCAGGGTCATTTAAAACAAAGCGCATACGTGTCGCACAATGGCTAACTGCAGCGATATTTTCTTTCCCGCCGACTCCTTTTAACAGCTTCTCGGCATCTGCTTGATATTTCCCCATAACATAAACCCCTTTCATTTGACTTGTTTATACAAGTTGCTTTGTACTCACACTATAATGTTTTTCTTAACAAATTGCAAGCGTTTTATGTTAAAAAAGAAAATAATTTGAAATCGCTCTTATCCTTGCCATAGAAACATCGATCTTCTGTCTAAGTCCAGTTTGAAATCTACATATAGCTGTAGTATAGTGAATAAGCGAAGAATGAATGATTGACCAAAGGAGAGGAACGATGAACAAATTCAATGAAATTTTTTTAGACTTAGAAAAGAAAATCTTAGACAAAGAGTATCCTCCTCATACTTTATTACCCAGCGAAAATCAATTGATCAAAATCTATGGTGTTTCACGGGAAACAATTCGTAAAGCACTTAATCTATTGACGACAGAAGGATATATCCAAAAGAAACAAGGAAAAGGATCGATTGTTTTAGACCGAAACCGTTTTGATTTTCCGATTGCTGGACTAACAAGCTATAAGGAACTTCAAGAAAATCAACATATTCCGAGTGAAACGATCGTACAAACACTGGAAGAAACAGTGGTCGACAAAGAATTACACAAAGTAACTGGCTGGCCAGTCGATACACCTGTCTGGCATTTAGTCCGTCAAAGAAAAATCAATGGCGAAGTCGTGATTTTAGACCGAGACTATTTATTAAAAGAAACCGTTCCTACTTTGACTAAGGAACAAGCAGCCAATTCGATTTATGAATACTTTGAAAATGAGCTAGATCTCTCCATTGCCTATGCTCAAAAAGAAATCACCGTCGAACCAATCGATGCCAGTATCTCGGAGTCTATGGATCTCCACGACGATCCTTACGTCGTGATCGTTCGCGGCCTTGTTTATTTAGAAAATACTGAATGCTTCGAATACACTGAATCGATCCACCGTCTCGACAAATTCCGTTTCGTGGAATTTGCACGGAGAAGAAGGTTGTGAGAAAGCCGGGTAGCTCCAAGTAATAAGACAGAAAAACGAGCGTGCCTTCTACTGTTCGTTAAATTTCCGCTAAATCGCTAAGCTATCCTCCCTACTTAAAGCAGATTGTTTGCTTCTATTTCAGATGGCAGTATGATTAGGAGACAAAGGGGGCAGTATCAATGAGTAAACCAACCGACACAAACAAAGAGGATTTAAAAGAAACATTATCTCCGATTTCTTATGCAGTGACACAAGAAAATGCGACAGAACGTCCATTTACCGGAGAATACGACGACTTTTATGAAAAAGGGATCTATGTCGATATCGTTAGCGGCGAACCACTTTTTAGTTCTGCGGAAAAGTATGATGCAGGCTGTGGCTGGCCGGCATTTAGCCAACCAATCAGCAGAAAAGACATCAAAGAAAAAGCGGACTTTTCTCATGGGATGCACCGTGTCGAAGTAAGAAGTAATGAAGCTGACTCTCATCTGGGACATGTATTTAATGACGGTCCCGCAGATAAAGGCGGCTTGCGCTATTGTATCAACTCGGCGGCTTTGAAGTTTATCCCTTATGAAGAGATGGATGCTGCAGGTTACAGCGAATATAAATCAATTGTCGAATAAATTGGATGTAACTGAAGTACACTATTAAAAAATAATCAGCCCGCACCTCCCGAAATTGTTCTAATTTGGAGGTGCAGGCTTTTTTTGAAGAAAAGACTTCTGGAATACCGACTATTCAGTTTCAGAAACCACGATATATCTACTATTACCGTCGCTTTTTTTATACTTAATATTCATGCCCACGGAGATTTCCTACTTCCTCAAAACCAGCGGCATTCCCTTTTTGTTGAAAGACTTCCTGCTTGTTTTTACGGAAAATCAAGGTCATCTCTGTGCTCGCTTTTTCACGGATGATCCGACTCATCTGACCTTGTTGTGGTGCCATCAGCGGATGTCCCTCTTTTGCTAAGACTTGGATTTCTAGTTCAAGATTTTTTTGCTTTATTCGAATGATCAGATGATCCTTTTCACGAAAAATAGCCGAAATCTTAGCTCCATCATATGTGGACAAACGATATTCTTCCCCACCGATTTGTAAAACCGAAATGATGCCTAAAAAACCAAAACCTAAAAATGGAATCTCAGCTGCGGAGAAGAAAAAACGAGCATCCGAGGCAACAAACTGATTGCATTGAACCCATAGGTAGGTAGCAGGAAATGAACTTCCCCAGTCCTTTTCCAAATAGCCGACACCATCTGTAAAATCAATCGTTTCTCCATTCCAGCGCAACTCTCCTTTTAACGAATGTTTCATGCTTAAAATGCCATGATAACATTCCATAAAAGATAAATACGAGAAAGGACCCATGATGCTTGGCGCGTAGCGACTTCTTTTCAATGGAATAAATTCCCCATAAGAAATCGTTCCTTCTATTGTCAATGACGGGCTCCGTAAAGCCAGTGTGATCCCTTCCTTACTAAATGTATTCTCACCGATTTTGACAAATAAACGATCTTCGCTTGCCATAAATGCTTCACTGTCAAAATGAAATACTTCCGAAGATTCGTGATTGATCACTTGGATAAACGGGCACTTTTCTCCTTGTTCTCCGATTGAGTAGCCCGGAATAAATGCATAAACTTCATTACCTATTTGGTGCTTGAAATACCAACCTTCAAAAAACGGCGCTTTTTTCGTTTCGCCATGATAAAACTTATCCGTTGTAATCACCTTGTCCACTCCCCTCAGATAAATTAAGTTTACCATGTTTTTTTATAGCTTCTAGTTGATACGCTTGAAGCGAGGGCGTGGCATAAAATCATTCAATTTATCAGTATACGAAAAAACACACGACCCGCTTGGTGACAGACGGATCGTGTGTTTTTCTCATTTTATTCATTAAGACAAAATATCTGCCCATTTCTTCAATGCTTGATTGACTGCGCCGATCGGAAAGCCAACGATACTGTAATAATCGCCAGAAATCGACTCTACAAAAGCCCCTGCGTAACTTTGAATGCCATACGCTCCCGCTTTATCGCGATGATCGCCAGTTGCTAAATACCGTTCGATCTCTTCTTCGGTCAACTCATAAAAAGTAACTGCCGCATGGGAAAGAATGTGTTCTTCTTGAGTTCCGTCACTTAGTACAACGGCTGTGTAGACATCATGGGTGTTCCCACTAAATTTGCGTAACATCCGTTTTGCGTCTTCGTCATTCTCTGGTTTTCCAAGAATTTCGTTTCCTAAAACCACAGTGGTGTCACTGGCAATAACTAACGCTTCTTCATTTTCCTCTTGAACAGCCGCCGCTTTTTCTGTCGCCATCCGTTGGACATAAGCAATCGGGTCTTCTTGTAGCTTAGGTGTCTCGTCGATGTCTGCTGGTTGGATCGTAAATTCGGACACTAATCGACCGAGTAATTCTTTTCTTCTAGGCGATTGCGATGCCAATATTATTTTCATCAAAAAACTTCCTTTCCGAGCCTCCTCGATCAATGCGGGTCTTGGATTCGTTTGAACATTCGTTCCATATCTGAATTTGTAAAGTGGATCAATACCGGACGACCGTGCGGGCAATTGAATGGATTCTCACATTTTGCCAAGTCTTTTAATAATACTCTTGCTTGTGCTTCATTTAAATAGTGATTCGCTTTGATCGATCGTTTACAGCTCATCATGATCGCCGTTGCTTCTCTGAATTTCTTCACACTCACTTCACCAGTCGTCAATAACATATCGATCATCCCTTGAATAATCGCTTCTTCTTCTCCACTTGGGTACCATGTCGGGTGCGCTCGGACGATAAAACTATTCTGGCCAAATTCTTCCAGATAGATTCCTGCCTCTTCCAATAGTTCCTTTTTCTCTTTTAACTTGATGGCATCACTATTGGGATAATCTAAAACAAAAGGAACGAGTAATTCTTGTAAATCATCTGAAACATCACCGATTTTTTCACGGAAATATTCATATTTGATCCGCTCTTGCGCAGCATGTTGATCAATGATGTATAATCCTTCATTGCTTTGCGCAAAAAGATAGGTTCCGTGCATCTGTCCAAAGTATTCAAGCTGCGGAAACCGTTGTGTGGGTACTTCCTGCTCGATCTTATCAATGGCTTTTTCTAAACTACGACTATCTTGAGTCAGATCAAATTCGGGATGCAGTTTGAGTTCTTCTTGCCCACGGTCAGGTTCTGCTTCACTTTCTTCCACTGGATCGTGTGGTTCTTCATAGTTATCAACAGTGGATAAATCAATTGCTTGAAAGTTATCCACTGTTTTTTCTACAAAGTTATCAACACTTTCACCAGAGTTATCCACCGTTTTCTCCTCTTTTTCTGGATAATTCAGTGTATCTTCAGAAAAAACAGGGAGGTTTTCAACATTTTCCACAGACTTATCAACAGGTTGTATCGTTTTTTGTGGATTTTCTTCAACGTAAAACGTGCCCGTTTGTCGGTCAAAATTTAAACTTTGTGGTTTCTTTGTTGGTTCCTCGAACGCATAAGAAAGATCGATTTCGATTTGTTCCGTTTTCGGCTGATCTGCGATTTTTTTCTTAAAGCGAAGATTATCTGCTGCACTAGGAATCAGATTTTCTTGACTTAGCGCTTGTTGGATCGCTTGTGTGATCAGTTCGGTCAGTTCTTTTTCCTTCGATAAGCGGACTTCTTGCTTCGTTGGATGGACATTCACATCGACAAGTAACGGGTCCATTTTGACTTCTAACACAGCGATAGGAAAACGCCCCACCATTAGTTTCGATCCATAACCGGCCACGATAGCTTTATTCAATGAAAAGTTCTTGATAAAACGACCATTGATGATCGTCGATAGGTAATTCCGACTCGCTCGAGTGACTTCTGGTAAAGAAACGTACCCTGAAACTTCAAAATCAAGATCTTTTGCTTCGACTTTTAACATTTTTTTCGCTGTCGAAAGTCCATAGATTCCTGCAATCGTTTGTTTCAAGTCTCCATTACCAGCTGTGGCGAGCATCTTATTGCCGTCATGAACTAAGCGAAAGGCGATGTTAGGATGACTCAACGCCAGTCGATTGACGATATCCCCTATATTGGCTAATTCTGTTTGCAACGTCTTGACGTATTTTAACCGTGCTGGTGTGTTGAAAAACAAGTTGCTCACTGTGATCTTGGTGCCTTGTCTTAATGGTGCAGGGCGATGCGTCAATACTTCCCCACCTTTTAATTCAAGATAGGTCCCTTGTGTTTCTTCTTGGTTTGCTGTCTCGATCGTCAGCTCCGAGACAGACGCAATACTAGGAAGAGCTTCCCCGCGAAACCCTAATGTACGAATGCGAAACAAATCATCACGGTTATGGATTTTACTCGTCGCATGTCGTTTGAACGCATTTTCAACATCGTCTGCTAAGATACCTTCCCCGTTATCGATGATTTGGATTTTTTTCAAACCGGCTTCTTCTACCAGAATATCGATTTGAGAGCTATGGGCATCAATGGCATTCTCAACAAGTTCTTTCACAACAGAAGCTGGTCGTTCAACCACTTCTCCTGCTGCGATTTGATTGGCTAAGCGTTCGGATAATTCCTGGATTTTCGCCATTGATCAGCACCTTCTTCCTATAATTGTTTTTGTAATTCGTACAATTTATTCAACGCATCCATTGGGGTCATTTCTAAGAGATTCAATTGTTTCAACGAAGAAATGACCTGAGTTTCAGCTTCCGTCACTTCGCCAAATAAGGACAATTGTTGACTCTCTTCGTTGACATAATGCGTTTCTTGATCTGTTGGTGTCATTGAATAGTCACGTTTTTTCGTGACAGATGCTTCAAGAGCAGAGACATGATGTGTCGTTTCCCCTGACTCTAAAAAGGCTAAGATCGCAGATGCACGTGTCAATAATTCATCTGGCAGTCCCGCAATCTTAGCTACATGGATCCCGTAACTTTTGTCTGCTGGACCGTCCATCATCTTGTGTAAAAACACGACGTCGCCATCTTTTTCGACTGCCCCGACGTGGACATTTTTCAATTGTGGTAATTCTGTATCAAGCACCGTCAGCTCGTGGTAGTGCGTAGAAAATAATGTTTTGGCTTTGACGTGTTGATGGATATACTCGATGATCGCCTGTGCTAATGCCATCCCATCATAGGTTGCTGTTCCTCGACCAAGTTCATCAAATAATATCAAACTATTTGGTGTCGCATGACGTAAGGCTTGGTTGGCTTCCATCATTTCTACCATAAAGGTACTTTGTCCCGCAATCAAATCATCACTCGCACCGATCCGAGTGAAGATCCGATCAAAAATCGGCAACACTGCTTTTTGTGCAGGAACGAAACAACCCATCTGTGCCATCAAGACCGTCAATGCTAATTGACGCATATACGTACTTTTACCAGACATATTTGGCCCAGTGATCAGCAAGATCATCTCTTCTTCTGACATGATCACACTATTGGGAATGTATTCTTGATGCCCCAACACTTTTTCTACCACCGGATGACGTCCTTCTTCGATCACTAGCGTCTTTTGGTTCGTCAATTCTGGACGGACATACTGATAGCGTTCACTGATCGTCGCAAAGCTTTGCAAGACGTCCACAGTACTCAATGATTTTGCTAAGGTTTGCAATGGCTGGATTGCTTTTTTCACTTCTTCTCGAACGGCTAAAAAGAGTTGATACTCCAAATCGACTGATTTTTCTTCAGCTTCTAAGATTTGTGTCTCTAATTCTTTTAATTCAGGTGTGATAAAACGTTCCGCGTTTGCTAACGTTTGTTTTCGTTCATATTTTTCCAGTTCAGCATTCATCAGGTTGGCTTTCGTAATTTCAATGTAGTAGCCAAACACTCGGTTAAAGCCAACTTTTAAATTTTTGATCCCTGTACTTTGACGCTCTCTAGCTTCCAATTCTGCTAACCATTGTTTGCCATTTCTCATCGCAGAACGATAGGTGTCTAACTGTTCATTAAATCCGTCTTTGATGACATTTCCTTCGGTGATCTGTAAAGGCGGCTCATCTTGGATCGCTTGTTCGATCAGTTCAACCAATGTATCCATCGGTTGCATATCTTGCAACAACTCTGTCCATTGCCCTTTATCGATACCTGCGATCAATTCACGGATCATCGGCACTTGCTGGAGCGATGTTTTTAATTGGATCAAATCTCGACCATTGACATTGCCAAAAGCGACTCGCCCAGCTAAACGTTCCAGATCATAGACTTTCGTCAACGCACTCTGCAAATCAAGCCGTTCAAAATAACTATCGATCAGCGATGCCACCATTTCTTGGCGAGCAGTGATTTGATGGGATTGGATCAACGGGCGATCGAGCCATTGTTTTAATAAACGTCCACCCATCGCTGTTTTTGTTTCATCTAATAGCCATAGTAGCGTGCCATGTTTTTTTCCTGTACGGATCGACTGACTTAATTCTAAATTGAATTTAGAATAATAATCCATTTTCAAAAAATGATCCGGTTGATATTCGACCGCTTTTTGGATATGTGCCAAACTTCTTTTTTGCGTGACTGCTAAATAAGTCAGTAATTTCCCAGTCGCTTCTTTTTCTAATTCATCCGTCAACTCACTCGTTAGAAAACTGAATTCCGCATTTTCTTCTACACTTTCTTGTTTTGAGAAGACTAAACCAAGTCTAGTGCTTAGTTGTTCATATAATGTTTCGCTGATCTCTGTTCCTAGAATCAGTTCTTTTGTTTGTAAAGCAGAAGTTTCATTCAAAACAGCTTCTTCATCGACCAAACGAGCCGTTTTTAGCTCGCCTGTACTCAAATCTGCGTAGGCAAAACCAAAAGCAGAACCCTGATTGACCACTGCCGTCAGGAAATTGTTGTCTTTGGCTGATAGTCCTTTACTATCCATCACTGTTCCAGGAGTCACTAATTGCACGACTTCGCGTTTGACCATTCCTTTGGTCGTTTTAGGATCTTCGACTTGTTCACAAATCGCCACTTTGTATCCTTTTTCGATCAAGCTATCGATATATCCTTGCGCCGAATGATGTGGGACACCACACATTGGGATAGGATCATCTGCATTACGATTGCGGCTTGTTAAAGTCAGTTCTAAGATTTGCGCTGCTTTGACAGCATCTTCGTAAAATAATTCATAAAAATCTCCGAGACGATAGAACAAAAAAGCATCTTGGTATTGTGCCTTGATGCTTAGATATTGTTCCATCATCGGAGTGTTCTTAGTTTTTTGAGGCATTTTGCTCCTCCTCTATATACTCATTGATTTCATTTTGGATCATTTGAGTCAAATGGTGCAACAACTCATTTGCTTCCATCAATTGACGGCGATAAGCAATCACTAAAGGATATTCATCGATTGCTTGCGTCAAGACCTCGATTCGTTTGATGGCTTCTTTTTCTGCTTCTTTTTGTCCGTAATGCGCATATTGTACGGCATCTTTTTGTGCTTGCTTCAATGCTTCTGTTTGTTCATTCAAGTAATGACTATGTTTGACTTTATGTTCCAATTCTTGATAGCGTTTGATCGTTTCATTCTTTTTTAAAAGAGTCGCCAACTGATCGACTTCTAATTGGATCGTCATTTCATCCTGCACAGATTTTCTCACTTTCTACTCTCTATAAGGGCGGTCCTCATTGATTTGGATCAATTCGATTGCTTTCGCTTGCCCCGTCTGGTCGTCAATATCTAAGATACAGCCACTTAAGATTCCTCGACCTTGTTCTACTACTTCAAAACGTTTTGGTAACGCCGTTAAGAATTTTTCAATGACCGATTCACGGCGCATCCCTAAAATCCCATCATATGGTCCTGTCATACCAACATCCGTCAAATAAGCCGTTCCTTGTGGCAAGATGCGCGCATCATTCGTTTGAACATGGGTATGTGTACCGACCACCGCAGACACTTTCCCGTCTAAAAACCAACCCATCGCTTGTTTTTCACTCGTTGTTTCGCCGTGAAAATCAACAAAGATGATCGGTGTTCTTTTACGAGCTTCTTCGACTAACTCGGCCATTTTACGAAATGGATCATCTAAATCAACCATAAATGAACGAGCTTGCATATTGATGACTGCTAGCTCCAATTGATTGACTTTGACAAAGACAATCCCTTGTCCAGGCGTTCCTTCTGGAAAATTTGCTGGACGAACCATTTTTTTCGCATCATCGATAAATTCAAAAATATCCCGATTGTCCCATGTATGATTTCCCATCGTTACGACATCTACGCCATCTTGCAGAAACTTCTTATAGATTTTCTCTGTGATCCCACGACCAGATGCCGCATTCTCACCATTAACGATCGTCATTTGTGGACGATATTTTTTCTTCAAACGAGGGAGATATTCTGTAATCATTTCTCTACCCATCGCACCTACTACATCACCGATAAACAATACCCGCACACGATTTCCTCTTCTCTTCTAACGTATCTTATATTATAAGTGTTTTAGTAAAGAAAGGAAAGAGGTTTTGACACTCCCACGACTTAAGGCACAAGCCTCATTCCTTCGGGATTGAGGTGGGATTCTTTGGTGCTAAACCGTACGCTGTCCATTTCTGATTTGTACTAGCCCAAAGCTAAGGGTATGCCAATACCCCATCCTAAACCAGAGCATATAGCTGTTTAGGCTACTTGACTTTTACCATCAAGTACAGGTGCATAAATAATATTTTTAGCACCGACAACATCACGATGTCCAACATAGCCACAATTAGTACAATGATACCTACGGTCTTTTGCATGATGTTTATGTCCGCAATCTGGACACCTCTGACTTGTATAGGCGGGATGAACATATTCAACTTTGATACCTACTAAATATGCTTTGTATTCGATATAAGAAGCTAAACGATAGAATGACCAATTACTTAAAGAATGGTTGTTTTTACGACTTTTTCTTGTCTGTTTGCGAATATTCGCCAGTTTTTCTAAGCGAATCATTCCCACATTGTGGTTGATCGCAAAATCTATGATTTCACGACTAATTTTATGGTCTTGGTCTTTCATCCAACGTTGTTCTTTATCTTTAGATTTTTTTATAGCATTCAGCTTTTTAGCATGACCTAATTCTTTCCTACGGGAGTTATGATAACGACGAACATATTTGTTCATTCGACCATTACCAGCAAACTTAACTTCATGTTCATCTGTGCAACATACTGCAGGTATTTTTATCCCTAAATCTACACCCATTGTTTTAACAGATGTCGTTATTCTTTCTGAAATTTCAATCGAAATTTGGGCTATGTACTTATTCCCTTTTTTAGTGATCCTTAGTGTACCGACTTTACTCGCTTGATTTAACAACGAACGTTCATACGCTGAGATGGTTGCGGGAATTTCAATTTTTTTAGATGTACCACTAATCACAAAAGGCATACGGATGCTCGACGGACAAACAGTGAAGTTTTGATTATTCCATATAATCACTGGCTTTTTCAATACAGGAATCTTTTTAAATTTGCTTTTCTTTGCTTTTTGAAAAACAGATTTGGCATCACGAATCGCTTGATTTTTAACAGCACTATTGAGGGAAACGTTGATGTCTTTAGATGACTTTTTGGTGATTTTTTCATTACTCACCATTTCTGAAACAAGAGAATTAACTGTCGCAATATAGACCAAAGAAGAAGAGCGGATTAACTCTCTATCTGATTTCGTCGGTTCCAGTTTTATTTTCACTGTCATGGATTGAGTCATTAAAAGGTCACCTCTTTCGTTGATTTTCAACATATCGTTTGATTGTTTAACTAGATACATTTCCTGCGGTGGATACGAAATAACTGCGTGTCCACAGGCTAGGCATCGCTTTTAGCTCTGGGAATTCATCACGCAAAATTCTTGAAGTTCCACCTTTCACTTTCGCTATTATATCCGCAGGACTATACGTTGGGCGTGCATTTAAGAATAAATGACAATGATCCTTATCTGTTTCTAAAGCAATAATTTTAAATTCTTCATTTTCAGCAATTTGATTGATCAACTCTTTAAATCGCTTATCTAATTTTTGATTTAGAAAAATCTTTCTACGGTATCGAGGACAAAAAACGAAATGATAGTTGATGAAGCTTAAGGTTGTTTTGGTTCGGCGATAGTCTTCCATAGCAAAAACATACCACCTTTTCGTATGTATAACCATTACAATTACGAAACAAAGACAATTAAAAAACGAGAAAGCACATAGTTTTAGGTCTTCGAGTTCTCTAAGGTGAACTTTCATACCTACTTCACTATCCTCCCACGATTAAAAACCGTGGGCTTTCTCGTTCAGAAGTTC
>NZ_JAFLWG010000064.1:0-7792 GCF_017316315.1 Enterococcus sp. DIV1298c
TCAATTTGGATATCTCTTTTACTATCTTTTTTTACAAAAAATAGTGTTAGCAGAAAACAAAATTGTTTTCCACCAACACTAGATATTATAGAACCGTAAAATCCGGAAGAGGAAGTGAACACTTCTTCTCCGGATTTACTTCGTTATTTGACGTGAATGACTTGATTCGTCAAAAAGATTCGGATGCGCATGTTCTCAAATGATTTAAAGCCATAAGACACTCGTTTGAGTGCTTGATGTTGGTGTGTTCTTTGCTTCTATTTTTCCATTAGAGTAAGGTAGATCAAGAAATGACGAATCCCTTCTTCATAGCTGAGAAGATTTTGTAGTTTTATTCGAAATTCTTCATCTAATATTGTGATATTGGTGATAAGCTAATAGGAATTGCTCGTACGAAAACTAAAGATATGAAATGAAGCGGATAAATAAAAACTTGAAAATAATTATTATAAAGTCTTATAACAGCTTGCTTTATTCTAAAATTTATCGTATGATTATCATTGTTAACTGAATATGCGCCCATAGCTCAATTGGATAGAGTGTTTGACTACGGATCAAAAGGTTAGGGGTTCGACTCCTCTTGGGCGCGTTGGAAAAACTGGGACTTCATTGAATTCCTAGTTTTTTTTATTTACATAAAAAAAATCGTCTCTTATCGTTATCTTCGAATCAAACACCTAACAAGCGTTCTCCTTTCTTTCTACCTGTAAATTCGCTATAATTAAGGTCAATATTAGTCAAAGGAATGAGTGGGATGGCACAACAAAATACTTCGGATCTAATTGAATCATATATAAAAAAGATCCTAGAAAAAAATGAGATGATCGAGCTTCGAAGGATTGAATTGGCAGACCTTTTTAACTGCGTTCCTTCGCAAATCAATTACGTGATCAATACACGCTTTACGATCCAACGAGGCTATCTTGTAGAGAGTAAACGTGGTGGCGGTGGGTATATCCGGATTGCTAAAGTGAGAATGTCGGATAAGAAACAAATGCTTGAACGAATCAATTTGTTGTTTGGTGAGACCATCAACGAAAAAAACGCCTATGCCATTATTCAGAAATTATATGAAGACCAAATCATTACCAAAAAAGAAGGAAACTTGATGTTGAGCGCCATTGCTAAAAATACGTTGAACATCAATGAGACAGAAGATTATACGCGTGCTCGCATTCTACGAGCATTTTTAGAACGATTAAGCTATGAAGACGGGAAGTGAAGATTAAATGGCAGAGATATTTACAGAAAGAGCGCAACGTGTCTTAGAAATTGCCCAAGAAGAAGCAAAACGCTTCAAACATCAAGCGGTAAGTTCAGAACATATATTGTTGGCTTTAGTGATCGAACCTGATGGGATTGCTGGAAAAGTATTACGAGAAATGAAATTAAATGAAAAAGATATTTACGAAGAAATCGAACATTTAGTCGGTTATGGGACAGTGAAAACTTATGCAAAAGGTGCATTACTACCTTATTCCCCTCGGATGAAACAAATTTTTGCTTTGGCAAATAGCGAAGTGAATAAAATGGGCGCACAAAAGGTAGGCACTGAACATATTTTACTTAGTCTATTAAAAGATGAAAGTATCATGGCTACACGTATCATGATCAACCTTGGCATCAGTTTGAGTAAAGTTCGTCAGTCATTGAAGCGTACGATGGGTACAGACTCGAACAGTGGTGGTATTCGCCGTCGTAATCCCCAAGAAAAACGTGCAATGACACAAGGAACCCCGACATTGGATTCTTTAGCTAGAGATTTAACAAAGTTAGCAAAAGAAAACAGACTAGATCCAGTCGTAGGACGTTCAAGAGAAGTCAAACGCTTGATCCAAATCCTTAGTCGTCGAACAAAAAACAATCCCGTATTAGTAGGGGAACCTGGTGTTGGTAAAACAGCGATTGCGGAAGGGTTAGCTCAAAAGATCATTTTAGGTGAAGTACCTGAAGAAATGCGAGCCAAACGTTTGATGATGTTAGACATGGGTGCATTGGTCGCTGGAACGAAGTATCGTGGTGAATTTGAAGATCGAATGAAAAAAGTCATTGATGAAATTTATCATGACGGTCAAGTGATCCTCTTTATTGATGAGCTACACACGTTGATCGGCGCAGGTGGGGCAGAAGGTGCGATCGATGCCTCGAATATTTTGAAGCCGGCATTAGCGCGTGGTGAGTTACAGACGATTGGTGCAACCACATTAGACGAATACCAAAAATATATTGAAAAAGATTCTGCATTGGAGCGACGTTTTGCACGTATCCAAGTAGATGAACCGACAGCGGATGAAGCAGAAGAGATCTTACGTGGCCTACGTTCACGCTATGAAGAACATCATCATGTGGAGATCACAGATGAAGCCGTGCGAGCAGCGGTCAATCTGTCTGTTCGTTATATCACTTCTAGACAATTACCGGATAAAGCAATCGACTTGATCGATGAATCGGCAGCAAAAGTTCGATTAGAGCAAGCGGATGATTTGTCAGAAACGGCGATCTTGAAGCAAGAGATCGAACAATTGAACAAGGATAAAGAGCGAGCGATTCAAAAGCAAGATTTTGAAACAGCTGCGCATCTACGTAGACAAGAAAAAAGCTTAATGAAGAAATTAGAAAAACGATTAGCGATCGAAGCAAAACATAAAAATGGCTTTGCAGACCGTGTCACTGAAGAAGATGTGGCTACTGTTGTTTCTGAATGGACAGGTGTGCCATTGCAACAGTTAGAGAAGAAAGAAAGTCAACGATTGTTGGAGCTAGAAGCCTTACTTCACGAACGTGTCGTTGGACAAGATGAAGCAGTTAAAGCTGTGTCTCGTGCCATTCGTCGGGCGCGTAGTGGCTTAAAAGATCCAAATCGTCCAATTGGTTCCTTCATGTTTTTAGGCCCAACAGGGGTAGGGAAAACAGAGCTTGCGAAAGCATTGTCGGAAGTGATGTTTGGTGAAGAGGATGCCTTGATTCGTGTTGATATGTCCGAGTTCATGGAAAAATATAGTACGAGCCGCTTGATTGGTTCACCGCCAGGTTATGTAGGATATGATGAAGGCGGACAATTGACAGAAAAAATCCGTCAAAAACCTTACTCAGTTATCTTGCTAGACGAAGTGGAAAAAGCCCATCCAGATGTCTTCAATCTATTGTTACAAGTATTAGATGATGGTCATTTAACCGATGCTAAAGGAAGAAAAGTCGACTTTAGAAATACGATCATGATCATGACTTCTAATATTGGAGCAACACAAATTCGAGAAGAAAAAAATGTTGGCTTCAATGTACAAGATATTACAAAGGATCATCAAGCGATGCAAAAACGGATACTTGAAGAGTTGAAGAAAGCTTTTCGTCCTGAATTCTTGAACCGTATCGATGAAACAGTTGTCTTCCATTCATTAACAAAAGACGAGGTCCATGCGATTGTCCAAATCATGAGCCAATCGATTGTCAAACGGTTGAAAGAACAAGACATCCAAGTGAAAATCACACCAGCGGCAGTTGATGTGATCGGGAAAGTCGGTTTTGATCCAGAGTATGGCGCACGACCTCTAAGACGGGCATTGCAAAAAGAAGTAGAAGATCGCTTGAGCGAAGCATTACTTGGCGGTGAGATCCATCTAGGAGACCAAATCACTGTCGGCGCTTCGAAAGGTAAAATCACGGTAAATGTGCGTGAACTTAAAAAAGTGACTGCTAAAGTATGATGATAAAATCATAGGTTGTGAAATTGTGCAGCCTTAATGAACCAAAAAGCCCAGAAATCGTCTGATTTTTGGGTTTTTGGTTTATTTCCGCTATCAGATCTTTCTGTCCGTTGTTTAACTAGGCTGTTAAACAGCATGTTTTACTTAGGTTGGCTTGCTTATTTTACAATCGCGTTACAATCAATAATAAATGTAAGAAGTATTGGAAAGTTTTCAGAGCTGTGCTACTATAATGGAGTTGTAGGAGGAGGAAATGATGATCGAAATCATAACTACTATAGAGTCAATGAAACAAGCAGAAGCATTGCTTGAGGCAGGCACTGACACCCTGTATTTTGGGGAAGAACGCTTTGGCCTGCGCTTACCAGCTTCTTTTACAAGAGAAGAGCAACGCGAATTAGTCGAGCTTGCACATCGTTACGGTAAAAAAGTAAATATAGCTGTCAATGGGATCATTCACCCTGAAAAAATGAAAAAAATTCCAGAGTATCTGCTGTTTTTAAAAGAGATCAATGCAGATATGATCACAGTTGGTGATACTGGGATCATCTATACTATGCGAAAAAATCCAGAATTGAGTCTTCCCTATGTTTTTGATGCAGAAACATTAGTCACTAGTGCAAGACAAATCAATTTTTGGGCAAAAAAAGGGGCGATTTCTGCTGTTTTGGCACGTGAAGTCCCATTTGATGAGATGAAAGAAATGGAAAGCAAATTGCTGATACCTGTCGAAACGCTTGTGTACGGAGCTACATGCATCCATCAATCGAAGCGTCCGTTGTTACAGAATTACTATAACTACACGCAACAGGACGAAAAGAAAGATCGTGAAAGAGGGCTCTTTCTCGCTGAACCTAAAAAAGAAGACACGCATTATTCAATTTATGAAGATTCACATGGCACGCATATTTTTGCCAATAATGACATTAATTTAAGCAATGAACTTGCCCAACTTTATGCGCATCATTTCCGTACGTGGAAATTAGATGGCGTGTTTACACCAGGTGAAGCATTTGTTGCGATCACTAAATTATTTGTCGAAGCAAAACAAGCGTTACTAGCAGACACATGGACAGAGGACATGGCACAAGAAATGACGAATAAGATCAATGGATTACATCCAGCGAATCGAGGACTTGATACAGGTTTCTTTTATATTGATCCTGAATCTATCAAGTAAGGAGTATGGTGAAAGAAAATGACAACAAAAAGAAAACTAAAGCGTCCGGAAGTTTTAGCTCCGGCAGGCACACTTGAAAAACTAAAGACAGCGATCCATTATGGGGCAGATGCTGTTTATATTGGTGGTAATGCCTATGGTTTGCGTAGCCGTGCGGGCAACTTTACTTATGAAGAAATGGCAGAAGGCGTGGCATTCGCAAAGGAACATCAAGCGAAAGTCTATGTGGCAGCGAATATGGTCACACATGAAGGAAACGATGAAGGGGCAGGAGAATTTTTCCGTAATCTACGGGATGTAGGGATTTCTGCGGTGATCGTGTCGGACCCAGCATTGATCGAGATCTGTGCAACGGAAGCCCCAGGTTTACCGATCCATCTATCGACCCAGGCTTCTGCTACGAACTACGAAACATTGGAATTCTGGAAAGAAGAAGGCTTAGAACGTGTCGTTTTAGCTCGGGAAGTTTCGATGGAAGAAGTCGCTGAGATTCGCCGTCATACCGATGTAGAGATCGAAGCGTTCATTCACGGCGCAATGTGTATCTCTTATTCAGGACGGTGTACTTTGTCGAATCATATGTCGATGCGTGATGCCAATCGTGGTGGCTGTTCACAATCTTGCCGTTGGAAATATGAATTATACGACTTACCGTTTGGTCAAGAAAGACATACATTGACGGATGCAGGTGAAGTCGAAGAAGAGTTTTCGATGAGTGCGGTGGATATGTCAATGATCGAACATATTCCTGATTTGATCGAAAATGGTGTCGATAGTTTTAAAATCGAAGGTCGCATGAAGTCGATCCATTATGTGTCAACAGTCGCCAATGTCTATAAAGCAGCCGTTGATAGTTATATGGAAGATCCTGAAAACTATGTTTGCAAACAAGAATGGATCGATGAATTATGGAAAGTAGCGCAACGAGAACTAGCAACAGGATTTTATTACAATACACCTAGTGAAAATGAGCAGTTGTTTGGTGAACGACGTAAGATCCCTGTTTATAAATTTGTCGGAGAAGTCTTGTCGTATGATGAGGAAACGAAAATTGCGACGATCCGTCAGAGAAATCTCTTTTCTGTAGGGGATGAAATCGAATTTTATGGTCCAGGATTTACTCATTTTAGTCAAATGGTTGACGTGATGTACAATGAAGAAGGGGAATCCATCGATCGGGCACCAAATCCTATGATGATTTTGACGATGCCGGTGGCACAACCTGTTAAACCTGGAGATATGATTAGAAAAAGAAAATAATTTTTTAAACAATGAAGCGAAATGAGCATCTTGTCAACAGATTGTCTAGAAACATGCTACACTTATTTTTTGTAAGAGCTGATAAAAAGTTTATTGAAAAAACAGAGGTAGAATGTGTCATCAGCTGCTAAAAGGAGGAACAAGATGAAAACATATGATTATATTGTCATTGGCGGAGGATCTGGAGGAATTGCTTCAGCGAATCGTGCCGGTATGCATGGAGCGAAAGTATTATTGATTGAAGGCAATGAACTAGGTGGAACTTGCGTCAATGTCGGATGTGTTCCTAAAAAAGTCATGTGGCAAGCAAGCACGATCTTAGAAACGATCGAACGTGATGCTTCAAGCTATGGTATCCAAGCAGACGTCAAACAGGTTGACTTTAAAGAACTAGTAGAGAAACGTGAAAAATACATTGATTTCCTTCATGGGGCTTATCAAAGAGGGTTAGATAGTAATCATGTTGAAGCAATCAAGGGCTACGCTCGCTTTGTGGATAGCCAAACAGTCGAGGTAAATGGGAAAAGCTATCAAGCGGATCATATTTTGATCGCAACCGGTGGTAAGCCAAGCAAAATGACGATTCCTGGCGGAGAATATGCCATTGATTCAAACGGCTTTTTTGCATTGACGGAATTGCCAAAGCGCACGATCGTATTAGGTGCTGGCTATATCGCAGCCGAACTTTCGGGTGTGTTGAATGGCTTGGGAAGTGAAGTCATGTGGGCTTATCGTAAAGAACGTCCGTTACGTACGTTTGATAAAATGTTATCTGACAACTTGATTGAGATGTATCAAGACGCAGGAATCCATACTTATGCAAACTTTACGGCTCGTGAAATAACAAAAAATGAAGATGTCTACACAGTTACTTTTGAGAATGGCGAAACGTTGACGGCAGATTGCGTGTTATTTGCTGGCGGACGTGTACCTAATACAGACACATTAGGTATCGAAAAAACGAATGTCGAGTTAGATGAAAAAGGATTTATCAAAGTGGATAAATTCCAAAATACAACCGATGCACACATCTATGCAATCGGTGATGTGATTGGCAAAATCGATTTGACACCAGTAGCAATTGCCGCAGGTCGTCGTTTATCCGAGCGACTTTTCAATGGAAAAGAAAATTCTTATTTAGATTATGATCTTATACCAACAGTTGTCTTTACTCATCCACCGATTGCAACGATTGGACTGACAGAAGAGCAAGCATTGACGACGTATGGTGAAGGACAATTAAAAATCTATCGTTCACGATTCACGCCGATGTACTTTGCTTTAAACGATTATCGTCAAAAATGTGAGATGAAATTGATCTGTGTAGGTGAAGAAGAAAAAATCGTTGGGCTACATGCCATCGGTGTGGGCGTTGATGAAATGTTACAAGGCTTTGCAGTAGCAGTCAAAATGGGCGCAACAAAAGCGGATTTCGACAATACAGTAGCGATTCATCCAACAGGTGCCGAAGAGTTTGTAACGATGCGCTAACGGGCAATTCAATAAAAAGAATAAGCAAAATAGAAAAAAGCAGACGCAAGCCGTCTGCTTCAGATTGTAGACAAAGTACTTATTTATAGTGCTTTGTCTTTTTTTATACGTTAAAATAAAACTATGAATTGGAGGTATAACCCGATGCTCTCAAAAC
>NZ_JAFLWG010000065.1:0-7955 GCF_017316315.1 Enterococcus sp. DIV1298c
ATTATATACATTAACTTACTAAAATTAATATTTCAGAATAAAATACTGAGGAGATAGTAATTGCAGTAAATACTTAAATAAGATTATTATATGTTTCACCAAATTTTTTCAAAAGTGTTACTTTATTTTTTTTTCGTTTGATTAATTGTTTATTCTCGAAATCTTTTAATTTTCTAGACAATGTTTCTGGACAAATAAATAAGTAACTAGCAACTTCTTTTTGAGTCATCGGTAATGTTACTGTATAACTTTCTTCTACAAAATTAGTTATTCTCGATAAATGGATTAAATATAAGGCTATTCTATTAGAAATGCTATTTATCGATAATAATTTGACTTGTATTTCTAAATCCATAGTTTTCTTTGTATTAATTTTTAGTAATTCGTAACTAAGTTGTGGGTAATCATATAAAATTTTTCTCAATTCAGAATTATAAATCATACAAATTTTGGAGTTTTCTATTGCCTCACCATAAAACATAGTATTTTTTCCATTAAATAAATAATTTTCTCCTTCACAATCTCCTTCTGAAATAATTCTAAATAAATGTTCTTTTCCAGAATCAGACAGTCTATAGATCTTCACTTTACCAGTACATACAATTAATATTTGCTCTTGAGAATTAGGTGAAAATATTAGTTCTTTTTTTTCAAATTCTTTATATAAAAATAATTTTTCAATACGCTTTTTCTCATTTTTCATCAGATGATTAAATATAGGTATATTACAGCTTATTTTTTCTTTCATAATATTTTCTCCAATACAATTTTATCTTTATAAAATTAACAAAAATTGATTAGGAATCAATTGAATAAAACTTTAACTGATATAAGATAAAAACACAATATATAGTGTTAGAAAAAAATAAAAATACTATATATTGTTAATAAATTATACACTAGGAGGAAATCTATGGAACCAATAAGAACTATAAATATTTTCTACATTAGTCTCAGTGGTAACACTACTAATTTTATTGAAAGATTAGATGGTTATATCATGAAAAAATACAGATATAAAGTTCTATATACAAATGTACGTAATATTATTAAGGAAAATCCGGAAGATATTTTTCTTATAACTGATCCTTATTTTCTATTTCTCCCTGCATATCTAGAAGGTGGCAATGGAATCAATAATGGTTTTAAAGAAATTTTAACTACACCATTAAAAAAGTTAGTAGCTTATAAAAATAATGCCACATTTTGTTATGGAATCGTGGGTAGTGGAAATCGTAATTTCAATAAACAGTTTTGTTTAACAGCATATCAATATTCATCCCAGTTTAATTTTCCAATGATAGATGAATTTGAATTAAGGGGAAATGATGAAGATATCAAAAGAATTGGTAATAAATTAATTACTATAATTAATAATAATCAATTGGAGGTATCAAAATGAGTACTAGAGCAAATGATCAAGATTATTTCACTTTAAACAACATGTTAAATTTACCAATTAACGGTAAGATTCCTCTAGAATATGATAAAGCAGCTCTTGAAAAGTATCTGGAGACAGAAATAGAACCTAAAACACTTAAATTTAATAGCATTATAGAAAAAATTAATTATTTAATTGAAAATGAGTATATAGATGTTAACGTATTGCAAAAATATTCAAAATGTACTTTTAATACTAATGATTATGATAAATCTTTTATAAAAAAATTGTATGTACATGCCTATAAATACAATTTCAAATTCAAAAGTTTTATGAGTGCATATAAATTTTACACTCAGTATGCACTAAAGAGTAATGACTCTAATTATTATCTTGAAACATTTGAAGATCGTGTAATTTTTAATGCACTATATTTAGGCAATGGTGATAAAAATCTCGCATTTAAATTAATCGATGAATTACTTTCCCAACGTTATCAACCTGCTACTCCAACCTTTTTAAACGCAGGTAAAAAACAGCGAGGAGAAATGGTATCTTGTTTTTTGATTGATATAAATGATTCTATGCTTTCTATTGGTAGGGGGATCAATTCTTCTCTGCAGCTTTCAAGAATTGGTGGTGGTGTCGGAGTTAATTTATCAAATTTAAGATCTACTGGTTCATCGATAAAAGGAATTCAGAATGCTTCCTCTGGAATATTACCAGTGATGAAACTATTAGAGGATACCTTTAGTTACAGTAATCAACTTGGACAGCGTAATGGAGCAGGTGTGGTATATCTTAATGTTTTTCATCAAGATATTATCTCATTTTTATCTACAAAAAAAGAAAATTCAGATGAAAAAATACGTGTAAAAACTTTATCGCTTGGTTTAATAGTTCCAGATAAATATTATGAACTATTAAAAACAAATCAACCAATGTATCTTTTTAATCCCCAGGACATTGAAAGAGTATATGGGAAACCTTTTTCTTATATAGATTTAACTTCAGAATACGATAAACTTGTTTCAATAAAAGACATTCAAAAGACGTCTATTCCCGCACGTGAATTAGAACAGGAAATTTCACGTTTACAGCAAGAATCAGGTTATCCATATATTATTAATATTGATACCGTCAATAGAGATAATCCTGTAAAAGGTAAGATAATTATGAGTAATCTTTGTTCTGAAATTTTACAACCACAGGAACCATCAGAACTAAACCCTGATTTGAGCTATAAAAATATTGGAACAGATATAAGTTGCAATCTTGGCTCGATGAATATATTAAACCTACTGGATTCACCAGATTTTGAAAAATCAGTTGAATGTGCTGTACGAGCCCTTACAACCGTAACTGATAGTGCGAATATCAATGAAGTTCCATCAATTGCTAAAGGTAATAGCCTTTATCATACTATTGGGTTAGGTGCAATGGGCTTGCATACAGCACTAGCTGTTAATAAAATCGAATATGATTCTAAAGAAGCTTTAGAATTTGTCGATGCTTTCTTCCTAGCATTAAATTACTATTCTTTAAAGATTAGTAATCAAATCGCTATTGAAAAAGAAATGAAATTTCATGAATTTGAAGAATCAACTTACGCAAATGGTAGTTATTTTGATAAATATTTAAATAATGATTTTACTTTCCAATTCAAAAATGTAGCTAATTTATTTGAGCATATCAAACTTCCCACTACCAAGGACTGGCTTTTGCTAAAAGATAGTATCATGAATCATGGGCTATATCATAGAAACCGCCTAGCCATAGCTCCTAATGGTTCTATTTCATATATAAATGAAACAAGTGCATCCATTCATCCAATCACTCAATTAATAGAAAATAGGCAAGAAAAAAAAGTAGGCTCTATTTTCTATCCTGCGCCATATTTATCAAATTCAACTATTGATTATTATAAAAATGCATATGATATGGATCAGCGAAAAATTATTGATGTCTATGCTGTTGCGCAGAAACATATTGATCAAGGTCTGAGTTTAACACTGTTTATGCGATCAGTACTTCCCCAAAATCTATATGACTGGAAAAATGAAAATCAATCCAAGTTAACTACGCGTGATTTGAGTAAATTACGTAATTATGCATGGGCTAAAGGAATAAAAACACTTTACTATGTAAGAACTTATACAGAAGATGATGAATTTGAAAGTATTAATAATTGTGAATCTTGTATGATTTAAAGGAGGAGTTATTTTGAGTAATTATTTACACTACAAAGCAATCAATTGGAATGTCGTAGAAGATGAACTAGATAATGCTACATGGGAAAGAGCAACTTCTCTTTTTTGGTTAGATAATAGAATACCTATTGAAGAAGATAAAAATAAATGGAATAAATTAACTAACAATGAACAAGATCAATTAAATAAACTACTTGCTTTATTAGCTAATCTCTCGACTTTCCAATCTATTAAAGCAGGTGAAATGATTCGAGACAATAAAAAGACTCAACAAGAGATCGCTATAGTAAATAATTTGCAATTTACTGAGATGGTTAACACCAAGGCCTATAATCGTATATTAAAAACTTTTAATCAAAATATTGATTTAACTAGTTTGTTCAATTATATAGATAACGATCCTATAGTAATAAGCTATTTACATGATATTGATTCTATTTATATAGAAAGTGATGATCCTTTAAAAAAACGGTTTATGGCAATTTGTATAGAAGGTATTATAAATTATGCGTACCTTGCTTACCCTTTAGATCTATGGACTAGTCAACACTTTAATAATCTTGGGAAAATTGTAGAAATGATTATTCGCAATGAATCACTCCATTGTTTTTATTTAAGGCACAAAATCAATATTTTACTATCTACTTATGAAAAAGATAAAGAAGACGAATTTAAAGTATGGGTAAAATATCAAATAAATATTATCATACAATATTGTGATCAGCTAATTAATCAGTACTACAATTTAGCAGCAAATAAAACAATAGCAATAAATCTTGTTAGACAAGAAGCAAATAAAATTTTAGAAGGTTTAGATATACCTCTAGTTTATCAAGTAGATAAGACAACTATACTAAATATTAATAATAAGTTAAACAAACTTTGTAAACATTCTCTAATATCTAAAAACTTTAAAAAAAATATCTCTATACATGACGAAATGATTAATGAAGACTATAATTTTTAGGAGGATCTAATGTGCTTAATAAAACAATGAATTGGCAACAAATAGAAGATGAATTAGATGAGTATGTGTGGGATAAAGCAACTACTCAGTTTTGGCTCGACACACGCGTCCCTGTCTCTAATGACCTATTAGATTGGCAGAATCTATCTGAAAAAGAAAAAGAAATCGTAAAAAAAGCAATAGGTGGACTGGCTTTACTTGATACTCTCCAATCTGAAGAAGGACTTTATGCTATTAAAAAAAATGCTAGAACTCAAAAAGAAGTAGCTGTTCTAAGTAATTTTGCTTTTATGGAATCGATCCATGCAAAAACATACGGAACAATCTTAATCTCCTTAAACAATTATAAAGAAATCGAGAAAATCTATACTTGGATGAATAATGATCATAGAATGCAGTTTAAAGCAAAACGAATAAATGATATTTATCAAAATGGTACAGGTTTACAAGTTATGGTTGCTAGTATATTTTTAGAAGGTATACTTTACTATAGTAATTTTTTTATACCACTTTGGTATCGTGGGAAGAATAAATTAGCTAATGTAGCAGAATTAATAAAATTAGTTATTCGTGATGAATCAGTTCATGGTACCTACCTTGGATATAAATTTAGACAAGGATTCGATGAGCTTTCAAAAAAAGAACAAGAACAATTTAAGATTTGGATGTATAATTTTCTAAATGATTTATTAGAAAATGAGTTTGCTTATACTGAAGAAGTTTATCATGATCTTAATTTAGTTGATGATATAAATATATTTGTTAAATATAATGCTAACAAGTCTTTACAAAATATGGGCTTTGACACTTATTTTGATGAAGCTACGGTAAACGATGTTAATCCGATTGTTATCAATGGTATATCTATTGAAACATCTAATCATGATTTTTTTTCGCAAGTTGGAGCTGGTTATTTAATGGGAGAAGCTGAATTGATGAACGAAAATGATTATAATTTTTAAATGTATCTAAAACTATATAAATAAAAGTAAGCAAAAATAATTTCACCAAAATTAAAATTTATTTGATAAAATTATTTTTGCTTCTTATTATACTTTTCTGTTTTAGACACTATATTTAATACGAAGTTTTTTAAATAGCTAACAATTGATCGATTTTTTGTATTTTATTTAGTAAATCTTCTTCATCTGTTGCATACTTCAAATCTGTATCAACATCCCATAAAATATTAAATAGACTTTGGCTATCATTAAATGTAAAAACCACACCAATATATTTTTTAAAAGCCTTATATTCACTTAAATTTGTCATTGGAATATCAATTTGATGTAATTTTTGTTCTAAAGCTTTTTTAGCAAGCCGTAATCCAATCTTTTTCATTTTAGTATTTATTCTATTAGCCCTTCTTCTTTCAGAAATTATTGGCAAGAAAAGGGCAACAATTAAGGCGACTGTTTCTGCGATCCCTTCTATCCATTCTGCAAGGCTTCCAGATTCCATTCGTATTCTCCCCTTTATAAGTTATAAGTGGTTTCCAATATATAAAGTATTTTTGTTAGTTCAATGTTTTTATCTTCATTACCAATATTTTTTTTTAATATATTACCAACTTTTTCCGAAATCGCAACTAGTATTTGATTATCACTAACAATTGCTAACATTGAATTAAAACTTTCAAGTTGTTCATACGATTCTTTGTCTTGAATGGATATAGCTTCTTTTATTAATACATATTCTCTTCTAGCAAGTCGCTTAACGGAGTTTTCTTCTTTTTTTCGTTGTTGTATGATTGGAAAAGTTATAGCCCCAATAATAGCAATTATCTTTGAAATACCAATTATCCACTCTGCCATACTCCCGAGCTCCATTTTCAGACCCCCTTCAGTATTGTTTTAAGAATAAAATTTAAAATAATTTTTATTTAACTATTAATTGTTAATATAGACTATTCTTTATTTTCTTTCAATACTGAAGCATTGCCTTTTAAAAATAGCGATTATTTACATAATTAATTATTGTTAATAAACGGGCAACTTTTTTGAGCTGACTAAATTTTTATATTTTCTTTGAAGTAACATATTAATCATATGCTAAAATATCTTCTCTATCTCAAAAAATTAATTTTTTATTTTTATTATTTTATGTTATAACGTTTTGATAATTTATTAAGCAACCGCTCTACTTCATTATCGGAAGATTCAAAATTACTATTATTTTTTAATAAATAACTAATTTTATTAGATATATTTGTTAGTTCTACGTCATCATTAATAATCATTAGCAATGAATTGTAATGTTCTAATTGCTTAAAAGATTCAAGGTTAGCACTAGCACTTTGTTTTTCTTTACGTTCCATAATAACGTCATATACTAGTGCATACTCCCTTCTAGCCAAACGTTCTGTTCCGCTTTTTCTCTTTCTCTTTTCTTGTATTAATGGATAAATAATAGCACTAATTATTGCTACTATTTTAGAAACTACTGCAATCCATTGAGCAATATTACCAATGTTCATGCAATGATCCTCCTTTAATATTTTTAATTATTCTTCAGAAACAATGGCCAGTCAATTATCAATAATTCTCCTTTAGAATTTTTAGGTACAATTTCTTCAATTGAATGTTCTTTTAATACAGAAAGATAACTATTTTCTGCTTCTTTTAAAATATCTAATGTTAGATTACCATACTTATCTACAAGTTTATCAGATAAAAACATTGTATGTATAACATCAGTTTTGACATTTTTTAAAAAACTATCTGAATTTTCAACTGCTTTAAAGACATCATAGAATGTGATATCTCTTACTGACTTATTTAAAGAATAGCCACCTGTTTTTGATGCTTCAGATTGAATAATACCAGCATTATTTAACTTTTTAGCAATTTTCTGTAAATATGTGTGGGAAACTCCCATTCGCTGGCTTATTTCAGAAGATTTTAAATGAGACTTTTCCGGTAATTCAGCTAGCATTACAAGAATAGCAACAGATTGGATAAACGAATTACTTAATTTCAAACAATTACACCCTTTCTAAAATCTATTGACTTTTAATGTCTACAGTCGCACATCTAATATAGACCATATTAGTTATTCTTTCAATATAAATGGACTAAAAATTTGTCTTTTATAAAAAAATAGAGAAAAACTAGAGTAAGTAGAACCTAGATTTTTCTCTATCTTTATATATATTTAAAGTAAACTATTTAAATCTATCTTTATTATTTTCTGCCTTCTTTTTAAATTGTTCACCCACTTTTTTACCAAGTTCAGCATATTCTTTTCCTATATCTTTACCTTCTTTTTTATACATACCACCTAAAATTTCTCCTTCTTTTTTTAATTTATCAATTTGTTCTCTAAATGTCATAATATTAACCTCCTTTTTTATGACTATATTCTATGTCAATTTTATTGACTTTTTTATTTTTAGAGG
>NZ_JAFLWG010000066.1:0-15072 GCF_017316315.1 Enterococcus sp. DIV1298c
ATAAGACGGAATCCACAAAAATTTAAAAAGTAATTTTCGTATATTCCGTCTTATTTCTCGAGGCTGCCCCGTATTGTCCCGTCCTACTAGTGTTTTAATACTTAATTAAATCCTCAAACAACGGATCAATAATGATGACCGTCACAAATCCAAGAACTGTAAGAACTTTCTTTAATTCTGAGTAGTCATGTGCGATTTTTGATAAACCTAGAGTTTCTAAGGTTGTTAAGGTACGATCCATCAATTGAATAGCTTGTTCCTCCTCTTGATTTAATAGTGCTAAACAGCCTTCATAAAATGGCAAAAGAACCGCCTGTTCAATATGCTCATCTTTAATGACACGGCTTTTCCAAAGAGAGAATAGCTTGGTTGCATAGTCCACTTCACCAAATAAACAAAAAACGGAAAAGATCGTAATGAATGTTTGATACAAGATATCTTTATTACCTGGGACTTTTTCAAATCGTTCACTTTTATCATTCGCCATCTTTACATACTTCCATAGAACTTCAGGTTCCAAAGACACAGCAATGCGAGAAAACAATTTTAATTCATACACGCCCCATGTCGTCGTATCAGCCAAATATTGTTTCGCCGAGTCTAAAAGATGGCTGTGCATCAAGCTAGCCTCATGCATCGGGACTCCCTTGAAATAAGATTTTTTCGTTTCATAATTGAACCGGATTATTTGCAAAAAATGATCCAGTTCCAAGGAATAATTTTCGTGATAATATGCTAGTAATTCTTCGTAGTTTTCTTGTAGTTTTTCTAATTCCTTTAATGAAGCCACATTAGTAGCGCGCATATATTTGCTAATGGCTACATGTACTGGTGAATAAGGACTTTCAGAATGCAATACAATAAATTCTTCAAACTTCACCTCAAGCTTTGACAACAAAAGGTGGAATCTTTCACAAGACATTGATAGTCGCCCATTTTCAAATTGAGATAACAATGATATTGAAAGTTGCTCATCCACTAATTCCTTTTGTAACATGCCTTTCGCTTTGCGTATCTCTTTGATTGTTTTTCCATAACTTTTCACTTAAACACCCTCTTATAATATTTTAATATAATGCTCACCTTATTTTCATTATATTCTATTCATATTATAAAGTTAATAGGCAGATACAATTAATTTGACTAATCTCAGATTAATCATTACTCAGATGTTCGTGCAATAACTACCACTTTCCAGCCATATATAAAAATACATTCGTTGCTTTTCAGCCACCTTCAACAAAATCACCTTTCTATTGACACCCGAATAATTGAATTCATAAGTGAAGACTTTTACCGCTTTGTTCTCTTCTAATATTCGGATATCCGTAGCGAAATACTTTTCATTGCTGATTTCTTGTCAAGCTGATTCAAAGTAATTTGTGATGCCATATATTTGTTTACTGATTGACTACTGGCTAGCCAAGACTAACTGACATAATGCGGATATACGCTTTCCTAGATATTTTACGTAAAATTCATAAAAAAATAAGCAATCATCTACAAAATCAACTTTTGTAAATGACAGCTTACTTTCAAATAATTGAATCGCTACAAAGCATTTAATAAAATAACGTAAAGTTCTCTAACCATAGATTTCTGTGTACTACTCACTCTCCGCCATCGCAGAAACGAATGTTCCTGGTAAAGCATAGCGACGATGGATTCTTTCATTATCACTTAGCAAGTAAGTAATATAAATATGCTCTCCACCATTTTCGATAAAGCGTTCACCATTCCCAGTGATGGATTGCCAAAAAGCTTCCTGCATATTTTTTCGATGCTCACGTTCATCCGAGCGTATATCGCGACGTTCGTTTCTTGATAAATCTCTCCAATCACGTCCTGTAACCGAGCGAGTACCAATGATTTGATGATGCAAGTTGATCGTATCTTGGATCATTTGATCATCTGTTGAAAAGTCATTGCCTTTCATCTGACCCTCATGACTGACATAGATTCCTTCCACTTGAGATACTGCCGGCACATGATTCGTATAGGTACGTACACCGAAATTCGTCACTAACAGCATCACACCATATAAACTAAGAACGATGCCCATCATCGGCATCAACCATTTCACTTCAGTAATCACATTGAATCTTTTTTTCACAATCATTTGGGCAATCACAAAAGTAAAAGAAAAGCCAATCACAAAACCGTAATACATAAACCAGCGACCGCTAAAGAAATCCATTAAATACGCACCCATAGCAAGCATTCCTGCTACTGACAACAAGAAAATCAGCAGATGTTTAAAGTTAGTGAAAACAATTGGTTCTTCCGTTTTTTCCACTTTCCGTTGCGTAAAACTAAGATACGCTAAAAATAGGATAACTAGCGTCATACTGATGTAAATCAGTAAAAAGATCGGTTGAGCATTCTGCCCAAAACTCCAAAACCATGCGATCGGATTGCTATAAGTGAAGATCACTTGACTGTCTAAAGCATTTATTGGTACATAGCCAAACACATACATCGCAGCGATTGTTTGGATCAAGCGATGAATCAGTGTTGGAATAAATGGGAAAATCGCAAACAAAAGACTGGCAATCACCCAATTTCCACTCACTGTTACCGCAAGGAGAAAAAGTGAAAAATAAAAAGTAACGATGATCAGGCTGCGTAAAAAGAACATCGCAACTACTGAAAAAGTATTGATCACTTCGCCACTGACGATCCCCCTTGAAAATAACGCAGTCGGAAATTCCAAGACATCTACTGAACCAGAATAACGAACACGAATCAACAGCAATGCACTCATCGCTAACAATGGAAGAACCATAACAAGCCAACCACTTAGTGCGGAAGTCCAGAACAATTGTGTTTTGTTATCCGAAAAAGACGAATAGACGCTCATTGCTTTTGAATCAAATAAATGTGAAAACAGAAGTAATATAACGACAACGGGGATCATGATCATTGAAACCAACATGACTGGTTGCCTCATCGCCAAAAGATCGATCATTCTTTGCGCTCGGACAACTGAATCGGCTCCTCCTGTTTGTAAAAATATTGGTAATAATAAAGCTAACCCATAGCCTAAAAATGTCAAAAGCATCATTGGCCAGATACGTTTCATTTGTTCTTTCATTAACGGCGTACTAATTACGGACTTCATCCAATGCCCCCTCTGTTTCGTAGATAAAGATTTCTTCTAGTGTCATTGGTACAAGTTCATAGACCAATGGTTCAAAGCTTTCGATATGTTGAGCGATTTCTTCCTCTTTCCCGCGTACGACTAATAGATCGGTACTGCCAAGCTCTTCCATATAAAGAACCTCTAAGCCGTCATAAGGATAATGATTCATCATAAAGTCTTGTGGAAATGCTACTTGGATCTTATGGGTATTTGCCTTTAGCTCATCCAATTCTCTTTCAATGACCAATTGGCCATTTTTGATGATCCCGATCGTATCACACAAGCCATCCATTTCTCGCATATTATGCGAAGTGATCAACACCGTCATTTCTCGATTCGCTACATCTTCAATGATCATTTTCACTACTTGTTTGCGAAACAATGGATCTAACCCATCGATGGTTTCATCTAACAGCAATACATCTGGCATTGTAGAAATATCAAAAATAAAGCCCACTTGTTTTTGCATGCCTCTTGAGAATGTGTTAATTTTTTTATTTTCATTTAGTTGGAACACTGCGACCAACTCTTGGTAGCGGTCATTATTCCAAGTTTGTTGGTATTTATTTTTAAAGAAACGCTGGAGCATTTTCATTGTATAGTCGGGCAAGAAATACATCTCCTCCGGCATATAACCGATCACCTTTTGATGTGCTTTATCATAGGCTGGTAACCCATCGATCCGAGCAATCCCACTATCCGGCCGCAAAAGCCCAGCTAAGTGCCTAAGTGTGGTTGTTTTACCTGAACCATTCGTTCCTACAAGTCCATAGATCGAACCTTTTTTGACATTCATGGTCAGCCCAGCTAACGCCATCGTATCGTCCATTTTCTTTTTCAACTGTTCTACCTGGATAAATGACTTTTGTCCCATCCCGATAAGTTGCTCGATTTCTTCTTTATTACCACCATTTTCTAACAACAATTGTAGATCGGCATGGATTCGACTATACAACGTTTTTGTTGGTTCTTGATCCTTTTCTTCAGAGGACGTTCGAACAAACCATTCCGTTCCCCCCTCAGATTCAAAATAGCTCTGATTCTCTAGCTCTAAATAAGCTTTCAATACTGTATTCGGGTTAACCATCAACATCTTAGCCAACTCAGAGGTACTAGGTACCTCTGAGCCAGGGCTAAGAACCCCTGTATCGATCAAACGCTTAAAATTATCTATTAGTTGATTGTATATTGCTTTACGATTTTTAAAATCGATTTGAAACATAATCGACACCTCCGCTTAATTTCTAAGAAGCAAACTGGCTATTGTAGATTTCACTGTACATACCGCCTTTTTGCAATAACGTTTTATGATCGCCAACTTCGACGACATTCCCTTCCTTCATGACTAAAATCACATCTGCGTTTTTGATCGTTGAAAGGCGATGCGCAATCACGAAGCTGGTTTTTCCTTTCATCAGATTATCCATTGCTTTTTGGATTTCTAATTCTGTTCTCGTATCGATACTCGATGTTGCTTCATCTAATAAAAGCATTGGCGGATTGGTCAATATCGCTCGTGCAATACATAGAAGCTGTTTTTCTCCTTGAGATAAAGACGCATTCTCATCATTCATGACCGTATCGTAGCCGTTTGGCAACGTGCGGATAAAGTGATCGGCACGTGCCATTCTTGCTGCATTAACGATCTCAGACTTCGAGGCACGATGACGCCCATAGGCAATATTCTCGCTGACTGTTCCTTCAAACATCCATGAATCTTGCAGAACCATGCCAAATAGTGAACGTAAATAATGACGACTCATTTTTTTGACGTCCACACCATCGACTTTGATCGCTCCTGCATTGGTTTCATAAAAGCGCATCAATAGGTTGATCATTGTTGTTTTCCCAGCGCCAGTTGGGCCAACGATTGCCACCTTTTGTCCAGCCTTCACCTCAAAATCGACACCATCCATCAACAGTTCTTTTCCATAGCCAAATTGGACATTTTCAAAAGAAATATTTCCTTTTGGTGCTTTGATTCTTCTGTTTATTTGCGTATCTTCTTCCATTTCCTCTTCATCGATGATCTCAAACACTCGTTCCGCAGAAGCAATGGCAGATTGTAGCGAGTTGAATAAATAAGAAGCTTCAGTCAAAGGCTCTTGAGACATTTGGATATACTGGAAAAACGATAAGATTTGTCCAACCGAAATTCTTCCTCGAATAACAAAACTAGCACCTAATCCAGCAATCACCACATACCCGATTTGGTTGAATAGTCGAATGATCGGCATGATCGCAAACATAATGAATTGCGCTTTTTTATCATCTTGATACAATTGATCAATTGAATTCTTCGTTTGTCCGATGACTTCTTTCTCTAAGTTAAAGGCTTTTATTTCTACCTGCCCTGAAAAATACTCTTCAATTTTCGTATTGAATATCCCTACAGAACGTTGACGATCTGTAAAAATCTCATTACTTTTTATCCCAACGAGCATAGTGATGACTAAACCGATCACTATCGCTCCAACACCAATCAATGTCAACGTTCGATCAATGCGGATCATTAAAATCACCGAGCCAACAATGGTGATTGCCGAAGTAAACAAGCGCATGATCGCATCTCTTAAAATTTCATTCACACGCTCCAAGTCGTTGGTTACGCGGCTTAAAACTTCACCTTTTTGGTTTGTATCATAAAACTTCAACGGTACTTTTGTTAACTTTTCACTGATTTGTTCTCTTAAACTCAACACCAATTTTTGAGATACCGAAGCCATCGCATACTCTTGATAATAAGAGAAGACCGAACTTAATATATAAACCCCGATCAATAAGAGGATCGATTCAGCTAATCGACGAAAATCAATAGCAATCGCTGCTCCTTCGGTAAACGACAATTCAACACCTTCAAAAATGATATTGATGGCATCCGCAAATATATTCGGCGCCCATAGATTCAGCAAGACACCAAAGATAGCAAATAGAAAAGCGATCATCATTAGCCATTTTTGCGGCGCCAATGCTTTGATCAACCGTCCTAACGTTTTTTTACTATTTTTCGCATGATCAACGGAGATGGCTCCTCCACCATCCATCACGTCATACGTATTATTGTTCTCTGAGCTCATTTGCTAGCTCCTCCTCACTCAGCTGAGATTTTGCAATCTCGAAATATGCACCGCAATTTTCTAATAACTCTCTGTGCGTTCCTTTACCAACAACCTTACCTTCATCTAAAACAATGATTTGATCTGCCTCTTTGATTGAAGTGATCCGTTGAGCGATCACAACCATCACCGATTTCTTTGTCGCTTCCTTTAAAGAACGTCTTAATGCGGCATCTGTTTTATAATCCAATGCAGAGAAGCTATCATCAAACACATAGATCGCTGGTTTTTTCATGATCATTCGTGCAATGGACAACCTTTGTCTTTGACCGCCTGAGAAATTCTTTCCTCCTTGCACGACTGTTGATTCATATTTTTCTGGAAGTTCATTGATAAAACTTTCTGCTTGAGCAATCGTTGCTGCCTGTTTCATATCTCTTAATGAAGCATGCGGATTGCCATGTTTTAAATTTTCTGCAATCGTGCCACTGAACAAGAAGGCTTTTTGTGGCACAAACCCGATTTTGCTGCGTAATTCTTCTTGTGGTAAATCTTTGACATTCATCCCATTTAACGTGATTTTTCCACCAGAAGCCTCAAATAATCGTGGAATCAATTTCGCCACCGTACTCTTACCCGAACCAGTTCCGCCAATGATTGCCGTCGTCGTACCTTGCTCACAAACAAAGTTTAAGTTTTGTAACACTGGATTTTCTGCATCGCGATAAGAAAAGCTAACGTTTTTAAATTCTAAACGTAAATCAGCACGTCCATTCAAGTGCGCCTCACCATCAGTGATCTCAGGACGATATTCTAAAACTTCAAGAATACGATTCGCACATACCTTTGCTCTTGGCAAGTTGATTGCTGAAAAGACAGCCATCAATAAATACATCAAAATATTCATTGCATACTCAATGATCGCCATGATATCACCGATCGCCATATTCCCTGAATCTACCCTCATACCACCAAACCACATAATTGCCACAGTAGAAAGAGACATGACCAACATAACGATCGGCATCATCACTGCGAATAATCGATTGATCTTGATATTCAAATTCGCAAAATCAATAAACGAAGCATCCATCCGCTCTTTCTCAAGCTTTGTCCGATTGAACGCTCGCACTACCCGAATCCCTGACAAATACTGCCCGACGATCCCATTGATCTTATCCAAGCCAACCTGTGTTTTCTCAAAAAGCGGAAAAATCTTCAAGGTAACCCAACCAAATACAATTGTGAAGATGACAGCTGTGATCAAGATGATCAACGCCATGTAACCATCTCTTATGTAGGCCAATATCAACCCAACAATCATGACAAAAGGCGCAGGGATCATCGTCTCAAAAAACATACTGATCGTCGATTGTAACTGTTCGATATCATTCGTTGCTCGTGTAATCAACGAAGACCCGCTAAAATGCTTGAAATCCTGGTATGACAACTTTTGTGTATGTTTGAACAAACGATCGCGGATATTTTTAGAAAAAGTCGTCGCCACCTCAGCGGAGTAGTACGTGGCTAAGATCGAGAAAATACCTGTCAGTATCGCCACCCCCCACATGATTGCTCCTGTCGTTTGTACATAATCCATATCTTGCATGACAACCCCTTCATTGATGATATCAGCCGTCAATGTAGGTAAATATAAAGTTCCCAACATTTGTAGTGTGATGAATAGGAGTAACAAACCTACTTTTACTTTACTTAAATGTGCCGTTTTAAATAGTTTTAGCACTGTGATCTCTCCTTTACTTCTTTCAATCTTTTTGTTTCAACTCAAAACTCATCTTCTTTTATCTATCTCATTTCTTAAACCTCTTATCTTTCTGGTGTTATAGCACATAAATAAGTATATAGTCTCCTATAATAGGAGGGTCAACAGTTATTTGAAATATTTTTTTTCAGTGAGTAAAAGAATCTGGACGAAGAGGTTTTAGAGGTGATAACACTGTTATAAAACTAGGAAGACATGGTAGAATTTTTTTTAAGAATAAAAAAAGAACCAAAAGTAGATAACTACTTTTGATTCTCAGTTTATTATTTTAAATAAAGGGTTTTAGGTATCTATTTCAGAACACTTGAAATAAAAAATTAAACGTTATAATAAAGCGGAATTATACTATAATCTACATTTTAGGAGCTCACGGGAATATGAAAAACAAAGTAATTTTAGGGATTGTTAGCTTGTTTTTTTTATTGACATTAACAAGTTGCAAATCTGCAAGTAACACTGACAAAAACGTTACAGTAATAACTAGTACAGTAACCACTGATAATAAATCATCAGAATCATCCTCTGCCAAATCAGAACCAGAGAACGAATCATCAAATGACACTTCAACACTCCATGGACTAAACGATCCGGTCACAATCTACTTAGCCGGAAAACCAGCAGTTACGATCGAAATTCTTAATGCCAGCGCCCAACCAGATGAGGTCATTCGACAACAAGCCTACTTAGCTCAAAAATTAGACACTGTCATCAGACTTGATATTCGCATGACAAACCATTCATTTAATGATTTTAATGATGGTTCGCAGTTTTATAGAAACTTTGATTTAGTTACAGAAGATGGCATTAATGTATATCCTACGCTACAATACCAACCCAGCGGTCAGCCAGAAACGGCCCCTTTAAAATTAGGGACCACAGGCGTTGTCCAATCTTACTTTTTACTAGACGGAGATGTGAAAAATACTAACGTTCAAGAAATCAATATCGAGTACTATTACGTGCGTGATTTAGTCAACCAAAATAGTCAAGATTTTAGTTCAATAAAATTTAAGCTTCCAGTTACACATTAACTTTATCAATAAAATCTCACTTAAGTTAACAATTATAAAAATACTAAAGATCACTGGGTAAGATATTTGACGGAACATCTTACCCATTGATCTTAGTTTGTTTTAGTTGTTGACTGTAGAATGTTTTCAACTAGTTTATCGCATAAATTTTATTAAAAGCAACCACTAGATAACTTGGCTTAAAATGGTAGATCATCCTCGCTAATGTCAATTTTTTGCCCATCAAACGGATTTTGGGAAGCCTTAAACCCACTTTTGTTCGTAGTTGTCCCACGTTGTTCAAAAGTGCTTGTTCTTTGTTCAGCTTGAGATTGATTTTGATGCATACGGCTTTCTGTCGCTGCTTTACTTTCTAATAGTTGGAAGTTATCAGCCACAACTTCTGTCACATACACGCGTTGGCCTTGCTGGTTGTCATAACTTCGAGTTTGAATTCGTCCAACAACACCGATCAAACTACCTTTTTTAGCTAACGTGGCGATTGTTTCCGCTGATTTCCGCCAAATCACGCAATTGATAAAATCGGCTTCTCGATTGCCGTTTTGATTCGTGAAATTGCGGTTGACAGCTAGCGTAAAAGTGGCGACTGCGGTAGCACTAGCGGTATAACGTAAATCGGGATCTTTAGTTAATCGTCCTACTAAAGTTACATTATTGATCATCCTTCTCTCTCCAATTCCTGATTTATTTGTTGGAATCTTTTTAACTATTGTTTTCTTTCTTGATTTTCAATTTTAATCATGCTTTTCATTAGGTGATCGATTTCGTTGACTGTCTCTGTAAATGAAATAGATTTCGCAAACGTATTAACTGAGCGATATTTTTCCCATTGTTTTTCTAAATAGTCGTTTCCTCTGATTTTTTCCATTTCTCTTTCATAATAAAAGGACAAAGGTTTGGTATCTCCGCGTTTTGTGAATGTATTTCGAACACTTTTGTATAACTCTTTCGTAACAATATTTTCTAGTTTTGGAATCGTAAACAAGTCATAGTAATCTTTTGCTCTCGAATTATCTGTACCAAAACTGAACGTAGCACTTAGCTTTTCTGCAATGATTTGTTCTGTTGGATAAGCTGGGATCTCCACTTTTTTATCTTCAAACATTAATTGGTGATAGTGTGTATCTACTGCAGGATAAATAGAATCACCTGTTGTCACATCCATTTTAAATGGCACACGTACTTTTTCTAAATTAGCCACTAACTTAATCTGAAACCCAGGATAAAAATCCGCTTCTCTTGTTTCCTTCATTCCTTGAATAGAGAAAACGATCCCATCTTTCGTGGGTTTTCTAGTTAAATCATTAAGAATAATCTGCAATTTTTCTTCAGTTAATTTGCTATTTCTAAATGTCGTATCGATATCAATGGTTGTCCTTCTATCGATTCCATATTTTGATCCTAATAAAAAGCCACCCTTTAAAATAAAGTCATTTTTGTACTTTGATTCAGAAATTTGTTCAATTAAACGATCCATCATAAAATGCCGTTGCACTAACTGTGCATTCAATCCTGTACTCTTTGCTAAATTTCTGGTTTTTGCTGCAAATTGTGTTGGTGTCATTTTTTTCCTCCATCAATACAAGCTTTGCATATGGTATTTCATTTCTTTTTCTACATGTAGTTTTGTCATGTAATCTCTTAATTTACTTGGATTTCTCATTGGGTCTTGCATGTAATCTTTTAACGCTTCTAATTTCATTTCGTATTCAATTTCGTATCTCGGATTCCAAATATCACAAAGTGTACGCTCTTTATCATACATATTGATAGGATTCCCTTGAAAGGAAGTTCCCTCTACTTTTCCTAGCTCATAAAATTCTTTCTTCACAAAATGAAACTGTAACTGCTGTTCTCTTGTAATTGAACGATCCACGTTATAGCCATGGGGAAAAGTTAAATGAATGAATTTTGGCATATTCGTAGAAAGCTGGTAAATATCTAAGGTCGTTTCATGAGAAAAGATTCCTCTGGAAAATCTTTGCTGAAGCCAAAATAAATCATCTATTCCATGACCATCCTCTACATAATAACCACGATCAACTTTGATCAATTTTCTTTGATTCACCAATCTTTGTACAGTTGTTGCTGCGATTCCTAATTTTCTAGCTTCCTTCATCGATAAATTTCCATCCCGAATAGCCAGCAATTCTTTCAGTTTATCTTGCATTTACTTATCCCCCTTTGTTACAAATACACTACATCAAATATATCATGTTAGTGTATTTGTAACAAGATTGGGGTCTATTGAACGAATTCAATTTCTTTTTGAATCTGCTGTTGGATTTTCAATTACTATAGCCTTAACTTATTCACCCACACTTTCTCCTATTCTGAACGAATTTTTGCTTTTAGATCTTCGTTATTTTGTTCTTTATAAGTTGTATTTCTCATGATTATTCCTCCGTAAATGCTAATTAGTTTTGCGCTTCGTTTTTTCTTTTTTAATTAGTGGTCTTTTAAAATAACAATTGCTTCAAATTACAAATTTTTGGTCCTTCTCACTAGTTAGATTTCTCGAGAATCCTGAATGTTTCCGTCCAGCTCCATAACTGTGCGTTTCTTTTTTCCAGGATTCTTTTTAGACTAGTTTTTACTAATATACGCATTTTTCTTTCCATTTACTTCTCAATCCCCTCAAATTTAGTGCCAAAATCACCAAGCAGTTCTCAAGTGACACTCCTTGCCTCCAAAACGATAGAACGCGACTGCGTCTACTTTAGTTTCATTGCCTGATAAAACATTTATAATTTCCGGTGATATTTTTGTTGACTTTTCAACAAAGAACCTTTACTCTGGATGAAATTATAGAAAATTCAACAATTTAAATGGAGTGAGAAAATTTGATCAATCTAGAGGAAACATTTAAACATGCAAATATTGACTTTGAGTTATATCATCACCGAGCGATTTATACGAATGAGGATGCACTGGTTGTAAAAGCAGAACAAGGTTTCAATGGGACAGAGACAAAAAGTTTGTATTTAAAGAACAAACAAGACAATCACTATATCTTTTTGACGTTCACTACGAAAAGAAGTGATTTTAAAAAATTAAGTAAACTTGTAGGAAAAAGGCTTTCTGTTGTCTCCGCTGAAACGATGGAGGAAACAACTGGGCAAAAACCGGGAGCCGTCTCCCCTTTTGGCTATGAGACACAAGTGCCTGTGATAATTGATGAAGCGTTGCTTTCACATGAAAAGCTTGTGTTTGCGCCTGGTCGCCCAGATCAAACGATGGTTGTAAAAGTTGCTGATCTAGACAAAATTATTAAGACGCTTGATTTAGAAACTTATTTACTACCAATGGAGGAATAGCTATGTCTGAAATATTAAGAGAAATTGGTGTGATTTCGCGAGCATTGTCTTATATCAGCAATGTGGAATTTAAGGATATTCATCTTAATAAAGACCAATATTTGTACTTAACGAGGATCTACGAAAATCCAGGTATTATTAATGATTCTTTAGCTGAGTTAGTCAAACAAGATCGGACGACTGTTTCAAAGTCAGTGGGGAAGCTTGAGAAGGAAAAATTAATAAGAAAAGCAGTTGATCCCGACAACAAAAAAATTCGTAAGCTATATACAACAGATAAGGCAGAAGAGCTTTATAATTACTTGAAACGAGAAGAAACATATTCAGAAAAGGCCGCTTTAGCAGGATTATCCTTAGAAGAGAAAGAAATGTTGTTACAGACTTTAAGAAAAGTAAGCAAGAATGTTGATGATGAATGGCATGTTGTAAAAAATGGGGACAGACGGATTTATTAGAGGAAGAATAAAATTAGGCTAAACATAATGAATGAAACATACTTTAAAATCGTAAGCATTCAAGCAGAAGCATATCTAGCAATGACAAAAGCTCATAATGTATTAAAGAAACACTGTGTAAACATAATTAAAGTTTAGACATAAAATTATTTTTAGGCAACTATAGATAAGAGAGTAGGACAAGTATCAGATTTCTTCTGATTATTGTCCTACTCTCTTATCTATGGAAAAAAAGACATTATTCTAAGGAAAGCGAGCATAAGATTAACCCCATTATTCAGTTTCTTTCAAAGAAGCTAATAATCTATACTGTCGTTCATAATATAGACATAAAAAAATTGCGCTTTCTTATTACATTGATACAATAAGTTAAAAGGACGTATTATTTTATGAAGAGTTTTGAATCTATTATAACGAGGATCCGCCCTCGTTTTCACTACTATATGGCTCGAATAGCGGAGCGAGTCGAAAAGGAGGATTTTATGTCGGTTTTAATTGAGAATATGACTATAAAAAGAGGGAGAAAAAAAATAATTGATGGTCTAGGTTTGTCAATTATGGATGGCGAAATAGTCGCATTAGTTGCTCCAAATGGTACAGGTAAAACAACTTTATTAAACGGAATAGCACACTTATTACCAGTTACATATAGAAAACTAGAAATTAATAGCTTTTCACCTCATTCATTAAACTTTAACCGCTCGTTTTTCTATTTAGAGAGTTCCAATAATTTGTTTGAGCATTTAACTATTTTAGATCACTTATTATTGATTAAGAAAAATTGGCAGAGCAAAATTGCTATAGATGAAGTAATTAGTCTTTTAAAAATCCATAAGTATCAAACTCTTCCTATAAAAAAAATGTCTCTAGGTATGAAACAGCATGCATTATTAGCAACATATTTGATTAGTGATGCACCAGTTTTATTATTTGATGAACCTCTAAATGGTTTGGATCCTGGTAGTATAGAACTTACTAATACAATCATTCAAAATTTAGCATATAAAAAGAAAATAATTCTTTTTTCATCTCATGACATTGCTAATATTCAAGCAATCTGTAATAGAGTTCTATTTTTAAAAAACGGAAAAATAGCAAGAGATACGAAAAATATGAACGAAATATTGGCACTCTACAAACAATTATATGGAGGATAAAATATGAATGTACTTAAATTTGAATGTATAAATCTAATAAAGAATAAGATAAATTACTTACCATTTATAATTCTAACGCTCTTATTGTTGATACCTTTAATTTTTCATAGGGAAAGTCCCTGGAGTGAGGTAGATGAATTACAAGCAAATCAGTTAGCTAATGAGCAGACTATTGATGCAATAAAAGATGACGATACGGCCGTCGAAACTATAGAGGATCTAAAAATCGCGAACAAAAATATGGAAGCAGTAATCTCAGCGTTACAGTCACAAGACTCAAACAAGATTGTCGAAAGCAAATATACTTTTGAAAAAAAGAACTTGGAAGATATGTTATCCGGCAAATTAGTTGGAATACCTATTATTGAACAAAAAAAAGTCGTTTCTAAATTAGAATATTTACATAAAAATCGTTATCCGCTTGTTTCCTTAGAAAGTACTAAGATACTTCCTTTAGCAAATTATTACGAACTTATTTTTTCTGGTGCAATCCCCAGTATCTTATATCTCTCAATTTCTGCCATCCTTATTGCAACAATCACTTCGTATGAGAAAAGAAAACAATACATTGCTTTAATTAATATACTGCCTAAAAAACCAGTTTCTAAAAATATGGCACGTCTTTTTTCTTATTTTCTATTTTCTTTATTGAGTGTTCTCTTACCTTTAGTAATGGTCTCTTTGATTGTTGCTATAAAAAATGGTATAGGTAACTTTGATTATCCAATCGCAACTATCATTAATAATGATGTAACTATATTACCCATATCCACCTTTTTCTATCAAAATATCATTTTTATTATTTTGTGGATTTTACTTTTGGTTTTAATTAGTTTCTTTTTATCTATATTCACGGGTAATTATTTGGTTAATGTGGGTGGTGTTTTGCTGTTTCTTTTAGTTACAAATTACAATATTTCACCGGAAGGAACAAATCAAAATAATTTAATACAATATTTCCCAACATCTTATGTTGATTTTCAACAAGTAATTTTAGGTGGAACAGGATTTGAACCATTAAAATCAGTAAATATAACTTTTATCAATGGAGTTGGGACACTTGTTACTGTTAATCTATTTCTGATGCTAATAACTGTTTTCATTTTGATTAAGAAAAAACACTATTAGAAC
>NZ_JAFLWG010000067.1:0-17235 GCF_017316315.1 Enterococcus sp. DIV1298c
GTTCAGTTTTCAAAGGTCTAATCTTTCTTGTTTCAACAACTTTTATATCTTAACACTTTCTTAAAAGATTGTCAACAAGTTTTTTCTTTCTTATTTAGAAAGTTTGTTGCCGTCATTCCTTAGCGACTTGATTAATATATCATCTCGTTTGTTATTTGTCAATAACTTTTTTCGTTGATTTATTAAGCTTTATATCACTTTTAAAATTAGCGACTCAGTTATTATAACATAGCTCCAAAACCTAGTCAACAGTTAAATCAAACAATTTGTTGCAGTAGTTTTATCTGCTTTGTCAGAACAAATAATAATATATCAAGGACTCAAAAAAATTGCAATAGAAAAAATGCGATTTTCAATGAATATTTTTAAAGCCGAATATTCAGCGTTTTTCTTTTAAAATCAACAGTTTTTTACTGTTATTTAATTGCATACAGCTGAAATCAAAGAATTAAAGTTCGCCTCTTTTTCAGACATCCTCCGCAAAGATCTGATTATTAGAGCAAAAGACGGCTCGCTACGTTCGATAAATCCATAAAAAAAACAAGTAAAGTATGATACTTTACTTGTCCTCTGTTCTTACGATCGGTACAAAAATCCTAAAAATCGTCCCTTGACCAACCACACTCTCAGCTAATATTCGACCTTTATAGCTTTCGACAAGTTGTTTGGCGATAGACAACCCTAAACCATTTCCACCTTTTGTTCGTGCTCTCGCTTTATCGACCCGATAAAAACGGTTGAAAATTTTCTTCAGGTCCTCTTCAGGGATTCCTTCACCAAAATCTTGGATGGCAATCTCAAATTCGCTAAGTGTTGATGAGATTGAGATATGAACTTCTTTTCTAGTCGTTGAATACTTCACCGCATTATCTAAGATGATGATGATCAATTGCTCAAAATGATTCCTAAATATTTGTAGTGTTACTTCCTTAGCTAAGTCATCATCTAGTGTAATGACATAGTCTGGATAAAGTAATTTAAAATTATTGAATACTTGATAAGTCACTTCTTTTGCATTCGTCGTTTCATTGGCATAATAAACATCTACTTGTTCTGCCCTTGAAAGATCCAGCATTTCTTGTACTAAACTTTTCATACGACTGATTTCTTGCATACTTGCGGTCAATGACTCTTCTAGAATTTCAGGATCATCTTTCCCCCAACGATTCAACAGGTTGAGATGCCCTTCAATAATTGCTACAGGGGTTCTTAATTCATGAGAGACATCTTCTACAAATTGTTCTTGCTGCTCAATATACAGACGCATACGATCAAGCATTTCATTGAAGATCTCAGCAAGGTCGGCGAGTTCATCATCTGTATCGATCTCTGGCATGTGGATATCTGATTGCGGATCTTTACGAATCGTATCCATGGTGTCTCTTAATACTTTTAACGGTTTCAAGAAGTATGAAGATAAGAAGAAGCCTAAGATACTACTTAATATCAAAGAGACGATCTCTAACACGATCAACGTCAACAAGAGATTGTTTCTTATGTCGTAGAAAGATGAAAGTTCGTAAAAGGTTTGAGTATACCCGATTTTTTCTCTCGTTTGTTTAGAATAAATAGGCTGGATCGATAAAAAACCAGTTTTTCCATCTAAGGTAACGATCGTTGGAATCTTACGCGTTGTTTGAATCAATGAACGGCTTTTTTCATGTGTTTTGAAAATCAGCTTTTCATCAAGATCGTAAACGTATAGATCCATTGAGGCTTGACCAAGTTCAGAAATAAAGGAATCGATCTTCATCAAGTTTCCTTCAATGATCGCTGTATCATCGCCAGTGCCACCAGTTTGGTCAGCATTCGTTAAATTGCGATAGGCACTGATCAACGTCAACTCTTCGTCTGAATTTGATAAACGAGAAGCTGCTTCAGAAATCGTATGTTCCACGTTCGCTCGTTCTTTTGCTACGATCAAGTTGATCGATGACTTATAAGTGATCACCGCAAAGATCGTAAAGACGACAAATATGAAGAAAGAACTTGCAAAGGCCCACTTGATTGTCAAGGATGGACCTTTAAGTTCTCTTTTTTCTGTTTTATTGTAGTTGCTCACGAGCGCATCACGTAACCAGTCCCACGTACTGTTTGGATATAACTTTCCTCACCAGGAACGTCGATCTTATTACGAAGATAACGAATATACACATCCACTACGTTCGTTTCTACTTCGGTTTCATAACCCCAGACTTTATTCAATAAAACATCACGGGCAAGTACCACATTGACATTTTCCATTAAAGTAAGTAATAGCTCATACTCGCGTTTTGTTAATTCAATGACTTCATTGCCACGACGTACGACTCTGTTTTCTTTTTCGATCGTCAAATCGCGATAAGTGATCGTTGTTTGTTTGGCTACGTTTTTATCTCCTTCGATGTCGATACGGCGTAATAAAGCACGCAGACGTGCCAACAACTCTTCGATCGCAAATGGTTTGACGATGTAATCATCTGCCCCGTGATCTAGACCTGAAACTCGGTCGATGACAGAATCTCTTGCAGTCATCATGATGATCGGTGTATTTTTTGCTTGACGCACACGACGACAAACTTCAAGTCCGTTCAATTCAGGTAACATCAAATCTAATAAAATCGCATCCCACTCATTATTCAAAGCGGCATCAAGACCTGTCCGTCCATTGTAATGTACTTCAGCATTATACCCTTCATGCTTTAATTCTAACTCGACAAATCGGGCTAAATTTTTCTCATCTTCAATGATTAGAATATTACTCATTCAATTTTATCCTTTCTCTCTCCTAGGCTTCTAAACTCCATTATTATACCGATATATATTTTTTTAATCTAAAATCATTTTATCATGGAATACCATTTTTAAAAAGAGCTGAAGTCGTTCTCTATAAATTGACCTCAGCTCTTTCTTTATTACTTATTTGTTTCGCATGTTGAAGAGTTTAATCTTCGTTATACCATGAGTAATGGAAGATTCCTTCTTTGTCAACACGCTCATACGTATGTGCCCCAAAGTAATCACGTTGTGCTTGGATGATGTTTGCAGGCAAACGTTCGGCTCTGTATGAATCAAAGTAAGCAATGGCTGAAGAGAATGTTGGAACTGGTACGCCTGCTTGAACGGCTAGAGCAACAACTTCTCGTACGGCTTGTTGGTATTTCTTAGTGATCTCAACAAAGTAGTCATCCAATAAAAGATTTTCAATGTCAGGATTAGTATCGTAGGCATCTGTGATTTTTTGCAAGAAACGCGCGCGGATGATACAGCCGGCACGCCAGATTTTTGCGATTTCACCAAATGGCAGATCCCAACCATAATCTTTTGATGCGACACGTAGCTGTGCAAATCCTTGGGCATAGCTCATGATTTTACTGAAGTACAATGCTTCACGAATTTTTTCGATAAATTCTTTTTTATCGCCTTTGAATTCAAAGTCATTTGTATGTGACAAGATTTTGCTTGCTTGTACACGTTCTTCTTTGTATGCAGAGATATATCGGGCAAATACCGACTCAGTGATCAATGGAAGTGGTACACCAAGGTCTAAGGCACTTTGGCTTGTCCATTTACCTGTCCCTTTGTTTCCAGCAGCATCAAGGATCACATCTACGATCGGTTGACCTGTCCCTTCATCGTCTTTACGTGTCAAGATATCCGCAGTGATCTCGATCAAGTAGCTGTCTAATTCGCCTTCATTCCATTCTTTGAAGATATCTGCCATCTCATCAACAGATAGACCTAGAATATTTTTCATCAAGTCGTAAGATTCAGCAATCAACTGCATATCGCCATACTCGATCCCATTGTGGACCATTTTCACGTAATGTCCTGCACCATTTGGACCAATGTAAGTCACACATGGCGTACCATCTTCCGCTTTTGCAGAGATTTGTTCAAGGATCGGTGCAACTAACTCATACGCTTCTTTTTGTCCACCAGGCATGATCGAAGGTCCTTTTAACGCCCCTTCTTCTCCACCTGAAACACCAGTTCCGATGAAGTTGATGCCAGAGTTAGCTAACTCTTCGTTTCTACGGATCGTATCTTGGAAGAAGGTATTTCCACCATCGATCAAGATATCGCCTTTGTCTAAGTGTGGTAATAATTCTTGGATGGTCGCATCGGTTGCTGGTCCTGCTTTGACCATCAAAAGGATACGACGTGGTTTTTCGATTGAATCAACAAATTCTTCGATCGTGTATGTTGCTTTGAAGTTTTTGTCTGGATGCTCTTCTACCACATCTGTTGTTTTTGCTCCTGTACGGTTGAATAGAGCAACAGAGTAGCCGCGGCTTTCAATGTTAAGGGCTAGATTTTTACCCATGACGGCCATACCGACAACGCCGATTTGTTGTTTTGACATATAAACTCCTCCTACATATGGGATATTCTCCCTAATCTCTCTCATTATAGCTTAACATGGCTTACTTGCAAACCAAATAACTACGAATCGGTCATGTTTCTTATCTTATATATTCGAAATCCAATTGTTATTTAAGAATCAAAAAATAAACCCCAAGGCTCCATGGTTAGCCTTGAGGTTTTACATTTTCTAAATAAAATGTATTAAGCTTCTTTAGACATTACGTCCTTACCATCGTAGTAACCACAACTTGCACATACGTGATGGCTTTTTTTCATTTCACCACAGTTTGGACATTCGTTCAATCCTTTGATTGTCAATTTGTAATGAGTACGACGTTTTGCTTTTTTAGCTTTCGATGTTCTTCTAGCTGGTACTGCCATTTTGCTACACCTCCTTGTAAAGTCTCGTATCAAAATTTGATACAATATATTCCAATCTTACGCTTTATCATCTTCTTCTGATGCTGAATCAAAAAATTCTGATAGTTTTGCAAGACGAGGATCTACTTTTGTCTCAGCTTCTTCCGTTTTGCGTCTTTCGTACTCTTCTTCAGATAGCACTTCCCAGTCATTTCCTTTCGGTAATTCAGTGGATTGCTCTTCTTCTTCTGTGAGTACACGCATCGGAATCGCCAATAAAATGTTGTCTTCGATCGACTCTGTCACATCAAGATGTGTTCCTTCGATCAAGAGAATCTCTTCTGAAGGTAACTGTGCATCTCTACGTTGGTATTGTTCCATCGTCATAAACAATTCATCCACAGACAGTTTGATTGGTAATTCAACTGGGGTCAATGAACGAGTAGACGGAACAGTCAGTGTCGTCTGCGCAGTGTAATGAACGAGATAGCCTTTGTTATCTACTGAGACTAGACCTTCGACTTCCACAGGCGCAACATCTAAAATTGAATCGTCTCGCTTCATAAGAGCCTTTTTTACGTCAAGGGTCTCATGAAAAGTTAACGGTGTCTCTTGGTATTTTCTCAATTCCAATAAAGACCATTTCATAGTTTCATCACTCCTAAGCAACAAAAGCTATTATACAGGGCAAAAAGTCGGTTGTCAATGAAATTTTCTTGACACCTTACACTTCATAAAAAAACATTTAGCTTGTTGGGACAAGGTTTCGATATACTTATTTTTGTTCTCACTGATTTTCTTTAACTTGTTTGATTTGATAGTCGGAAAATTATGGATTACAATAAACATTATTTATATGTTGAGGGAGCGAATCGTTTCATGAATACCAGAGATCTTGAATATTATGTTCAAATCGTCAAACAAAAAAACTTCACCAAGGTCGCTAAGTTTTTCGAGGTCAGTCAGCCAACGATCACTTATGCCATCCAACGCCTTGAAAAAGAACTTGGTGCTACGCTCATTACAAGAGATCGTTCCCATCATGAACTGATCATCACTCCTGCTGGCAAGCAATTGATGATCCACGCACAATCAGTCTTACAAGAAATTACTCTTGCCAAAGCTGAGATTGCACAATTACAAAAGAAAAAATTGCGTTTTGGCATGCCGCCTATCATTGGTAACGAGTATTTCCCAAAATTATCGAGCTACTTTATCAAGTACCAATTGATGGCACAGATCGATATCGTTGATGGTGGTTCTCGTGATCTATACGGAATGATCCATCAAGGTCGTATCGATATCGCAATCCTCGGGTCCACACAACCGATTGTCGATCATAAGCTTGAAGTCGAACGATTGTTAGATAAATGCTTTATGATCGTCGTTTCTCCTTCACACCCTCTAGCAGAGCGCACAAGCGTTTCTTTTAAGGAGTTAGCAGATGAACAATTTGTTTTGCTAAATGAGCACTACGTCCATCCTGCTGCATTTACGAAGCTTTCTAAGCAAACGCATATCGAACCAAAGATTGTTTATCAAAGTAACGATTTGAACATCTTGAAAAGCATGGTCCGGGAAAATATCGGCATCGGCTTTTTGACGGAGATCGCCATCCACCCTGAAGATAATTTGGTCGCTATTCCTCTGGCAGATACTGATCAACCACGTTTTTTGATCTCATTAGCTACACGTGCGCAACAGTTGCCAACCGTCTTACATGAAAACGTGATTGAAGTGATCCACGAATTCATGCAAACACAAAAATAGTTTACTCAAACGAAACATTGGATCACACAAAAAAAGAGTGCTGAGATTTCTCTCGGCACTCTTTTTGATGTGGATTAGATAGCTGTTGTTTCTCCGCGATATACAATACCACGACGAGCATCAACAGTAATCAATTCTCCGTCTTTGATTGTTGAAGTTGCGTCTTTCGCACCAACGATCACAGGAATATCTTGTGCAATCCCTACAACTGCTGCGTGAGAAGTCAAACCGCCTTCTTCAACAACAACTGCTGCTGCTTTTTCGATTGCAGGCATGTATTCTTTGTCTGTTGAAGGAACAACTAATACCATACCGTCTTTCGCTTTTTTGATTGCTTCTGCTGCTGATGAAGCAACGACAGCGTTAGCTACTAAAGATTGTTGTCCGATTCCTTGAGCTTCAAGCAATTTTGAACCAATCATTTGGATCTTCATTACGTTTGTTGTTCCACGTTCACCAACTGGTACACCAGCAGTGATCAAGATCAAGTCGCCTTCTGAAGCAAAGCCTAGTTCAACTGCTTTTTTCGCAGCTAATTCGAACATTTCGTCTGTTGTTGATGGTTTTTCTGCAACTGTTGGATATACACCCCAGTTAAGCATCAAACCACGTTTTGTGCGTTCGTCAAATGTAACAGCTAAGATGTCAGCATCTGGACGGTATTTAGAGATCATTTTTGCTGTATAACCAGATTCAGTTGCAGCAACGATTGTTTTAACGCCTAAGTTTTTCGCAGCACGAGCAACAGATAGACCGATTGTTTCTGTCACATCAGTTTTATCAAATTCATTTAATTGGAATGAACCTAATTCTGATAATGCCATTTCAGCTTGTTGGTCGATACGAGCCATTGTTGCAACAGCTTCAACAGGATAGTCACCATTTGCTGATTCACCTGATAGCATTGTTGCATCAGTTCCGTCAAATACCGCATTCGCAACGTCAGAAGCTTCCGCACGTGTTGGACGTGGGTTTTCTTGCATTGATTCTAACATTTGTGTTGCAGTGATTACTGGGATACCCGCAGCGTTACATTTTTTGATGATACGTTTTTGCACCATTGGTACTAATTCAGCAGGGATCTCAACACCCATATCTCCACGAGCGATCATCACACCGTCAGAAACTTTGATGATTTCATCGATGTTGTCGATACCTTCTTGAGATTCGATTTTAGGGAAGATTTGAACATGTGTCATGTCTTTTTCTTCTAAAATTTCACGGATGTCTAATACGTCTTGCGCTTTACGAACAAAACTTGCTGCGATGAAGTCGATGTCGTTATCAAGTCCGAAACGGATATCGTCAGCATCTTTTGGTGTAATACCTGGTAAACTGATTGATACGCCTGGTGCATTCACACCTTTACGTGATCCTAGCATACCTGCATTTTTAACTTCTACAACTAATTCGCGTGTTGCTTCGTCTTTTTCGATGATTTCCATGTCGATCAAGCCATCATCGAATAAGATGTGTCCACCTACATGTACGTCTTCAAAAAGACCTGGGTAAGTCACAGCGATTTTTTCTTTTGAACCAACATGTTCAGGGTCCATTGAGATGCGTGTTTTGTCGCCTACTTCAAATTTGATGTAGCCTGCGCGGCCAAAATCTTCTTCAGTTGTACCTTGAACTGTTGTACGGATTTCTGCACCTTTTGTATCTAAAAGGATACCGACATCTTTACCAGTTTTTTTAACTGCTTCACGAACCATTACCATACGAGATAATTGTTCTTCATGGTCACCATGTGAAAAGTTGAAGCGGAAGACATTTGCTCCAGATTCAATCAATTTAGAAATAGTTTCTACTGAATTACTGGCTGGTCCTAATGTACTAACGATTTTCGTTTTTTTCATTTTACAAAACTCTCCCATTCAAATTGTTTATTTAAAGCCATTCAAAGCTTAAATATCTGTTAGATATTGAGAAGACTTGCTTCTCACTCCCATATATATCTAGTGATTTATCTGACTGCTTTCCTTTATTAGAAAGAAAGTGAGTTGTTCAAGTCGTATAATGATAAATCTGGTTGGTGTTTGTTGTTTTCTAATGTATCGATGATATCAGCTTCAACGATGTCGTTGTCACGGATTCCGATACACAATCCACCTTTACCTTGTTGCAATAATTCAACAGCATGTGCGCCGAATTTACTTGCTAATACACGGTCACGTGCAGTTGGTGAACCACCACGTACAACGTGTCCTAAGATCGATACACGTGTATGATAATCGCCATATTCTGACAATTTTTCTGCAAATTCGTTTCCGCCCATTACGCCTTCAGCTAAAATGATCAAGCAATGTTTTTTGCCGCGATCGCGTCCGTCTTGGATTTTTTTAGCAACGACTGCCATGTCAAAATCATGTTCAGGGATGATGATTTCATCTGCTCCACCAGCAACACCTGACCATAAAGCGATATCTCCTGCATTACGACCCATTACTTCGATCACAAACGTACGAACGTGTGAAGTTGCTGTGTCACGGATACGGTCGATTGATTCTAATACTGTGTTGATCGCTGTATCAAAACCGATCGTGAAATCAGTTCCTGGAATATCGTTGTCGATCGTACCTGGTACACCCACTGCTGGGAAGCCACGTTTAGTCAATGCCATCGCGCCATGGTAAGAGCCATCGCCACCGATCACAACAAGTCCTTCGATACCGAATTTTTTCAATTGTTCGATTCCTTTTAATTGTCCTTCTTCTGTTCCAAATTCAGGATAACGTGCAGAGTATAAGAATGTTCCTCCGCGTTGGATCTTATCACCGACGTCTGCAACATCTAGGCGACGGATATCTCCGGCAACTAGTCCAGCAAAACCATAATTGATCCCGTAAACTTCCAATCCTTCATATATACCTTTACGAACGACTGCACGAACTGCTGCATTCATCCCAGGAGCATCTCCACCACTAGTTAAAATTCCGATGCGTTTCATATTCATCTTCACCTCATTAAATTACTTTATCCTAAGCATGACTTAGGTTTATAACCTTCTTTGTCTTAACCACGACTAACATTCTAACATTATTTTGCTCACTTGTCTTGATTTCCTGATAAAAAAATGAAAAAAAATGAAAGCAAATAGTATGTTTTACCGTAAGTTATTTGAAAACAACATTTTCTTCTTTTAAAAGGTAAGCTAATTGCTTCTTAAGACTGTCTGAGCCGTCGAGCCAAAAGGCTTCAGATAAGACGACTTTTCGTTGGTCTTTTTCATGATACATGACAACAGGAATGTATCCTGGGAATTTCTTGAACAGTTCTTGCAGTTTTTTCATCGTATCAGGCTGATCTGCTTCTTCTCTGATCCGCAAATAACACGTTTGCTCTGGATATTGTTGTTCCAGTTCTTCAGGGTCAGCGACCACTTCTGCGATCAATTGCAACTCTTGATTATATTTACTGATTTCTGAACGTCCTTGCACGTAAATCACTTGATTTTCTTTGAATAGCGGTCGTGCTTGACGATACAGCTCAGGAAAGACAGTGATCGCCAGTTCCCCGCTACTATCTGTGCCGCTGACAAAAGCCATCAATGCCCCTTTTTTCGTTCGGATCTCTCTTACTTCTTTGACCATCACTAAGACATTGGTTGCTTGTTTAGGCACGATCTCTGTGACCAAATGGACTCGCTTTGCTAATTTCAGTCGTTCGTAACCTTCTGTTGGATGACCGGATAGATAAACACCCAGATATTCTTCTTCCAATTGCAGTTTCTCTTCGAGGGTATAATCAGCAACTTCTTCTTCTTTTAAAGCCATGATATCCAATAAATCTAAACTACCGCCACTATATAAGATGTTTTGGATCTTACCTTCTAAATCCAACATCAACTGTCTGCGATTTGCTGCTAATTCATCAAACACACCAGCTGCGACCAACGTTTTCAGTAAGTCCAACTTCAGCCAACGTTTATTGATCCGTATCAAAAACTGATCTACGGAACGAAACGGCCCTTCTTCTTTTCGTTCACGGATGACCTCTTCAACAAAATCTCTACGAACCCCTTTGATTGCGGTCAATCCAAAGCGGATCGTTTCTTTGTCTGTCAACTCAAAACCATAAAAACTTTGATTGATCGATGGCGCTGTCAGTTTTAGTTTATACTTTTTCGCCTCAGCAATATACTCTTTTAGCTTTGCAGTATTGTGACGAACAGAATTCATCAAACTTACAAAAAATGCGCCGGGATGATGTGCTTTTAGATAGGCCATTTGAAACCCGACAAAGGAATAAGCAAACGCATGGGAACGGTTGAAACCATAGTTTGCAAAGCGTTCGATGTATTCGTAGACTTCATTCGCTTTTTCGCTACGGTATCCTTGTTGGACTGCCCCATTCACGAAATGATCTCTTTCTTCATCGATGACTTCTTTTTTCTTTTTACTGATTGCTCGCCTTAAAATATCCGCTTGGCCAAGAGAGAAGCCCGCCATAGTTGAAGCAATTTGCATGATTTGTTCTTGATACACGATGACGCCATACGTATTTTTTAAAATCGGCATCAATGAATCATCAGGATAATGGATTTTTTCTTTCCCTTTCTTCCGAGCAATAAATGTATCGATGTTCTGCATTGGTCCGGGTCGATATAACGCATTGACCGCCGCGATATCCTCGATGTTTTCTGGTCCTAGTCTTCGTAGAACATTCCGAATCCCCGCAGATTCAAATTGGAAAACACCAGTTGTTTCTCCTTGCTGAAAAAGCTGTAATGCTTTGGGGTCATTCAATGGGATTTCTTTTAGTTGGATTTCTTTGTTCTCGATTCGTTTGATTGCTTTGACTGTGTAATCAATGATCGATAGATTTCTTAATCCAAGGAAATCCATTTTTAGCAATCCGATTGCTTCAACATCATTCATTGTATACTGAGTCAAATATGCTTCATCTGATCCTTTTTGTAAAGGAACTAACTCTAAAAGATTTTTATCGCTTAAAACGACTCCCGCCGCATGCGTGGAAACGTGTCTGGGCAATCCTTCAAGTATTTTAGCTGTTTGGAACAACAATTGATTTTTTTCGCTCGCCTGTACTAACTCAACCAGTTTATTTGATGTACGATAGGCCTCAGCCAAAGTCATTTTCAATTGATTAGGAATTGCTTTGGACCAACGATTGGCTTCGCTTTGCGATAGACCAAAGACGCGAGCGACATCTCTTAAGACCATTTTAGCTGCCATGGTTCCGAAAGTTGCGATCTGTGCCATATGATATTGCCCGTATTTCTCTCGGACATAGATCAGCACTTCTTCTCTTCGGTTGTCCGGAATGTCTAAATCGATATCGGGCATCGTAAAACGTTCAGGATTCAAAAATCGTTCAAATAGCAAGTCATACTCCAGTGGATCTACATCAGTGATCTCTAGGACATAAGCAACTAATGAACCCGCAGCTGAACCACGCCCAGCACCTGTCACGATATTGTTCTCGTGAGCAAAAGCCATGACATCCCAGACAATCAAGAAGTAATCATCAAATCCCATTTGGTGGATCACTGACAATTCATAATCCAAACGCTCTTGATACGCCTTATCAACTTGTGCCACTCGTTTCTTTAATTGATTTTGACAAAGTTCTTGCAAATATTCTCCAGCAGAACGATTGTCTGGCACAGGATAATGTGGCAGTAACTTTTGATGGAATTGAAATTCAAACGTGACCGATTCAGCTAACTGATGCGCATGCTTTATCGCCTCTTCTAAGCCTGCTGCTAAAAATCTTTGACGTAATTCTTCTTCAGCAATCAGAAAGCCTCTGCCTGAATCCCGAGTTGTTTGTCGTACTTCCTCAAAAGAAAGTTGTGTTCCTTCACGAAGATGTTTCATTGTTTCCAAAGAAAAAAGCTCTTCTTGATGTAAGCTGGCAATCGGATGTAAGGCACAAAGTTTAAATTGGTTTGCTCGTAAATAAGCAAGCCATTCCGGCGCTTGCGTTGGTGTTTCTTCTGTCACACCGACATAAAAATGGGAAGACAGTACTTTTTCTTGTAACATTTGCCAGTGCTTATCAAATGAAGCGGACACACCATAATCGTCAGCAAGCGAGTGTTTTGTTGGTAAAACGACTAGCAAATGGTCGAGTTCGTTGATTTCATGAAGCTCAATGTTCTCCTGGATCATTTTTTTACTCGAAAGTTTGATCAATTGTTGATAACCTACAGCATCTTTTGCATAGAGTAATAATTCATAGTATCGTTCTTCAAATAAATAGGTAAGATTTAATCCAATGATCGGTTGGATTTTTTCATCCATACAGATACGGTAAAATTCTGCTGCGCCAGATAGCACATTCTTATCTGTGATCGCTAATGTATGATAGCCTAGTTTCTTTGCTTCTCGGACGTATTCGTTTATGCGAATCGTACTTTGCAACAAAGAATACGAGGTGATCGTATAAAGTTGTGGAAGAAACATTTTACATACCACCTTTTCATTTAACTTTCTGTTCTTCTGTCCTTATCGTTCTTATTTCACTCAGATGAACGTGTCGTTTATTCCTTTTTGACGCCACTCATTGCCTTTGGACGCTTGTTTCTCCCTTTACATTCCAAAAAAATCTGGTAAACTGAACTTAGAAAAGAGGTGTTTGATATGCGATATATCGTCACATTGTTTTGGGCAGTCATTTTAGGTCAAGTGGTTGGCTATATTGGTGGTGCATTAACGAGTAGCCCTTATGATTTTACTATGACGACTATTATTTCATTAGTTGCGGGATTGATCGTCATTTTGATCAGCGCTGCTGCAACACCTAAAAAAGAAACGACATCATCACATTCCTAAAAGCCGAACAGATTGGAGTATTCTCCAATCTGTTTTTTATTTTGCTTGATCATAGTTTTTGATGTAATACTTTTCTAAAATTGAACAGTGATAAAAGGATATTGGTTAGAACAAAAAGACTCGTCACAATAAACACTGCACTATAATTGTACGCATGGGCAATCGTTGAACCTAGCATTGGTCCTAAAACTTGACCAAAGTTCGTAAACATCTGGTTGTAACTGTATACTCGGCTAACCCCTTCTTCAGGTGTGATCTTGCTAATCAATGTATTGATCGATGGCATCAACGCACCTGTTGAAAAACCTAATATGAAGCGTAAAATCCCTAGTTGTAATGGTGTCGTTACAAACGCCATTGGTAAATAGCAACATAAAGATAAAACCAACCCTGCTAATAGAACTTTTTGATTTCCTATTTTATCCCCTAGCTTCCCAAGTCTTGGCGAAGAAAAGACGGCTGATACTCCTGAGACTGAAACAATCAAGCCACTCACAAATAAAATATTTGATGTATCACCGCTGAGTTCTCGAATATATAATGTCAAAATCGGACTGATCGTCGTGATCCCTAACTGTAAAATCAACGTAGTGATAAACAAACCGACTAAAACAGAAAAGTGATCCATTTTAGCAAAGACTTCTTTCGTACTGATCAGATCTTTCTTCTCAACCGGTTGGAAATCTTCTTTTACCATGAAAATCGTTAAGATCGTGGTGATCAGTAATAACCCTCCAGTAATCAAAAAGACATTTTCCATTCCGAACCATTGCGCCAAAGCGCCCCCCATCGATGGACCGATCAATGTGCCTGCAACTGCTCCAGTAGAAAGTGTGCCTAACGCCCAGCCACTTTTCTCTTTTGGTGCTTGTGAAGCAATCATCGCTGTCGCATTAGGTATGTATCCAGATAAAATCCCATTAAAGAAACGCATGACCAAAAGCCAATACGCATTTGGTACAAAGGCTAGTGACCCCATAGTGATCGTCATTCCGGCGGCTGCTCGGATCATCATCATTTTTCTTCCTTTTCGGTCAGCTAAGTTCCCCCAAATAGGCGCAACGATTGCCGCAGCAAAAGCTGTTACTGAAATCGCCAGTCCCGAAAATAATTCGATTTGATCCTTTGGTGTACCTAGTTGTTCAACGTATACTGGAATAAACGGCATGACTAAACTGATACTTGAACCAGTAAAGAAGCAGCCTATCCAAGCTACAAATAAATTTCTCTTCCATTGAATCTTCATTCATCACCCTTCTTTCGTCTCTATTATCATACCTATTTTTCTACCTGTGTGCAACGTATGTGCCGGTATCGTTCGTTTTTGCAAAAGAGGAACTAGACCAAAAAAAATAGAAGCAAAGGGTCAACCGACTCTTTACTCCTATCAATTGTCATTTAAATAACTGCTAAAATAACAAAGTTGAGGATGAATAAAATATCAACAACCCATAAAGCAAATGAAATCTCGTTTGTTTTGCCTTTGATGACTTTCATGATCGTATAGAAGATAAAACCAGCAGCGATTCCGTAAGAGATGCTGTACGCTAATCCCATAAAGATCGAAGCAAAAAATGCCGGTAAAGCTTCTTCCATATCTAACCAATTGATGTCAGCAAAAGATGCCATCATCATCACACCTACTAAGATCAATGCCGGAGCAGTTGCTTGTGCTGGCACGACAGCGATCAGTGGAGAAAATAAGCTACTTAAAGCAAATAATGCGGCTACGACAACTGAAGTCAAACCTGTACGACCACCAGCACCGATACCAGCTGCTGATTCGACATACGTCGTTGTATTCGATGTTCCGAAAATCGCACCAATCGATGTTGCAATCGCGTCAGCGAACAACGCTTTATCCATTTTAGTTTTGAATCCTCGTCCGTCTTCCAAGGCTTCCTCATCTTCTTTAGAGAAAATACCTGTACGTCGTCCAGTACCGATGAACGTACCGATCGTATCAAATGTATCGGATAAACTAAACGCAATGATCGTCATCAGTACTTGTGGGATCTTAGAGCTATCGCTGAATAAAGATTGCATCCCTTCCGCACCAAATGCTGCACCAAATGTTGTGCCTAGTTCATTGATTGAATTGCCTAAAGAATTTTGTTCCCAATCGATCGTTCCTAGATCGACAACCCCCATCAAAATTCCGATGATCGTTGTGACTACGATACCGATCAAGATTGCACCACGAACATTTTTAACAACTAAGATCGATGTCAAAACTAACCCAATGACAGCTAATAGGATCGGCGCATTATTAAAGTTTGCCAGTTCAGGTACGATTCCGCCATTGATCGTCACATTTGTTACTTGACCGTTGTCAACGACAGAGCTAGTGATTGCTGATTGATCCGCAGAAAAAGACAAAAGCCCAGCATTTTTGATCCCAACATACGCAACAAAAATCCCAATACCTCCACCGATTGCATGTTGTAAACTCTCAGGAATCGCATGGATGATCATTTTACGTATATTTGTAACGGTAATAAATACATTGATCAATCCACAGATAAAGACCATAGCTAATGCTTCTTGCCAAGAATAACCTAACCCAAAGACTACTGTAAAAGTAAAGAAAGCATTTAGTCCCATGCCTGGTGCTTGTGCATATGGCACATTGGCAAATAACCCCATCACTAAAGTACCGATGATCGATGCGATGATCGTTGCTAAAAAGACTGCTTGAAACGGCATCCCAGAAGCTGATAAGATCGTCGGATTAACAAATAATATATAACTCATGGCAAAAAAGGTCGTTACACCTGCCATTACTTCTGTTGGTACGTTTGTATTATTTTTCTTTAGTTGGAAAAACTTTTCCATAAAAATTTCCACTCCCTGATTTTTTCTAACGGACTACATAATAATATGTAAAATAAATCCAAATCCATTCCCCCGTCGAACATTTATAAATTATATAGAGATTTCATTCGTATTTCAATAGAAAACTATATAAAAAGTTAGTTTATTCTAAAAATGTTCGTGTTTTACCGGTTTTTTTCTCCTTCTTTTCTCTCTTCGCTCATTAGCATCTCCTTTTCAGAAAATTTTTCACCTTGTTTATTCATCGAAATATGCTAGACTGAAACAAATCGTTGTTTGAAAGGAATGACAGCATTGAACAAAAAATTGATTGCGATCGACTTGGATGGAACAACTTTGAATCCTGATTCGATCATTACGAATAAAACCCAACAAACATTGAGAAAAGCCATTGATGCTGGCCATCATGTCAGTATTGCAACAGGTCGTCCTTATCGAATGAGCTATCAGTATTATCAACAGTTAGAATTGACTACCCCAATGGTCAACTTTAATGGTGCGCTCGTGCATATCCCAAACCAACAATGGGCTGGCGAGCAAGAAACACTGATCAATAAAGAAATCGTTTTTGAGATCTTAGCGCAAAAAAATCAATTGAACCTAGACTTTATCGCTGCGGAGAATCGCGATACTTTCTTTATCGATACGTTTGATTTTTTTGATGCAAAATTCTTTGCTTCACCAAATCCTAAACCAGAAAATCTACTGTCTCCTCGAAATCTAACAACTAATCCTACGTCCTTATTGGTACGTACGGAAAAACAATACGCCGAACAAGTTTCTGCTGAACTGACACGGCAATTTGGAAAACACGTAGATGTAAGGACTTGGGGAGGTCCGATGGCGATTTTAGAGATCGTTTCAAAAGGGATCGAAAAAGCAAAAGGAATCCATCAAGTGGCGAATCATTTATCGATCGAACAAAAAGATGTCATTGCTTTTGGTGATGAGCATAACGACTTGGAACTTCTCGAGTATGCCGGCTGGGGTGTTGCGATGGCTAACGGTACGGAGCAACTCAAAGGAGTAGCCAACGATGTCACTGAGCAAACAAACGAAGAAGATGGTCTGGCAAGTTACCTTGAAAAGTTACTTTCATTATAAAAAAAATAGTTCAGAAGAT
>NZ_JAFLWG010000068.1:0-1904 GCF_017316315.1 Enterococcus sp. DIV1298c
AACTGGGAGCAGCTATTAGAGCGCAGACTATCTCAATACAGGAACTTGGCGAGGCGAGCATTATCAAAAACCGATTGGCACGTATCTTTCACGAATATAAAAGAAAAGCAAAAAAAAGAGGCCTACTTGCGTAGTCCTCTCAGATTGTAGACAAACCTTATGTAAAAATGAGGTTTGTCTTTTTTATATGTACGATTTTAAGAATAAAAGAGAAATTTCTTTGTTTTTCTAAAGAAAAACACCCCTTTCCTGCTCGCCCTTTTTTGATTTTTATTAGTTTTTTCATATTTAGACAGGCAAAAGTAAGCCCAATTTTCATGTGCATTTTTTCTATTCCTATTTGATTCGTATAACGTAATCCATGAAATTCCTTTGCTGTACCAAAAATTCGTTCAATTGTTTCTTTTCTTTTTCTATATAGGTCTTTAAAACTTCTTTGATGACGTATTTCCTCACATCGTTCGATTGCTTTCGCCCAAATATGTCTGGTGATGACTTTTGTATGATTTTTTGAATTTGTACAAGTAGATAGAACAGGACAATTTTTACATTCTTCTGGATTACTTTTGTATTCTAAATATCCTTTTCGATTGGTTGTCGAATAAGAGAGGATCTTATCATTAGGACAGATATAACAATCATAGTATTCATCGTAGGCATAGTCGTTCTTCTTGAAATAGCCCGCTTTCGTCATTGGTCGCTTATAAGGGAAAACAGGGGTCAGATTTTCTTCGAGAAGTAATTGTGCGATTGCTGGCGTTTTATACCCAGCATCCATAATCAATTTATCTAAAGTAAAAGCTCCTTTGAGCTTTTTAAATAAAGAAATAAACGTACGACTATCATGTAAGTTTCCTGGGTGGGTCGTATAACCTAGTATCCAGCCGTTTTTATCACATGCCACTTGTGCGCTATATGCAAAAACTTCTTTATGCTCACCTTTATGAAACCAACCACTTTCGGGATCAGTAGTACTTGTTTTTTTCATGGCCATTTTAGTTCCTGCGTTTGTTTCTTTTAAGGGCTTTTTTAGGCGTTTTTCTCGATCTTTTTCAATTTCTTTTGTCAATTTTTCCGTATAAAAGAAGGCTTGATCCATCACTTCGACGGATTCTTTCTTGTTTCGATTCGCATGTGCTTTAATATGTGTCCCATCAATAAAAATTTCAGAGGTATCAACGATTCCTTCCGTCATACATTGTGCTAAAATCTCATAAAAGATTTGTTCAAACGTAGTGGTTCCTTTGAACCGTCTCGTATAGTTTTTACCAAATGTAGAAAAATGAGGAACTGCATCTTCTAACCCTAACCCCAAAAACCATCGATACGCGTTGTTCACTTCAATTTCTTTGATGGTTTGTCTCATGCTTTTAATACCAAAAAAGTATTGAATCATCGGTAACTTAATCAGAAGAACGGGATCTAAGCTTGGCCGTCCTTGGGTTTCATCATATTTATCTTTTACCAAATCGTAAATAAAAGAAAAATCAATAAACTGATCCATTTGTCGTAATAAATGGTCTTGGGGAACTAAGTCCTCAAGAGCAAAAAAGCCCATCTGTGCACGCTTACTCATATCTTGTTTTGAGAGCATCGGGTTACACCTCCAATTCATAGTTTTATTTTAACGTATAAAAAAAGACAAAGCACTATAAATAAGTACTTTGTCTACAATCTGAGCTCCCTATTCTAAAATAGGGAGCTGTTTTTCATTTTAGTATTTATTCGTCTTCATGCTCAATCATGATATCAAGTTCTGCATCATCATTTAAATGCTTCGCTAAAAAGGGAATCAGTTCTTCTAATGAAACAGAAAACTTCAATAACGGTCCACGCCAACCATTTCGGAAAAAATTCATTTTGACTTCTTTCGAATCTTTTGGTTGGTAAAGAACGATTTTATT
>NZ_JAFLWG010000069.1:0-21839 GCF_017316315.1 Enterococcus sp. DIV1298c
AGGAAAGTGAACTTAAAACTGAAGGATCGTATTTACCATTGCAATAAATGTGGTTATACGGCGGATAGGGATCATAATGCCAGTCTGAATTTAGCGAGTTACAGTGCTTGATCTACGAGCTTCTAATCAAAAGAAAAACGTAGATATATAGGATTCGTTGTATCCGAATTGACGCCTGTGGAGTGTTAGAACAAACGACAGTAGCGAGCAAGTGGCAAAATCGGACACGCAGAAACAGGAAACAAACATTAATCTGACAACTTGAATAGTTGCTTAGAACTATTTATAGATTTTTGGCAACGGTTTGTTAATTATGGCAAAAGAACATTTTGATAGAAGTAAACCACATGTAAACATCGGGACCATTGGCCACGTCGACCATGGGAAAACCACATTAACTGCTGCAATCACGACAGTATTAGGGAAAAAAGGCTTAGCAAATCCTCAAGATTATGCAAGCATTGATGCAGCTCCGGAAGAACGTGAACGTGGAATCACGATCAATACGGCACACGTTGAATATGAAACGGATAAACGTCACTATGCGCATATCGATGCACCAGGACATGCGGATTATGTGAAGAACATGATCACAGGTGCCGCTCAAATGGACGGTGCGATCTTAGTCGTTTCTGCGACAGACGGACCAATGCCACAAACACGTGAGCATATCCTTTTGTCTCGTCAAGTCGGTGTGAAATATTTGATTGTTTTCTTGAATAAAGTTGATTTGGTCGATGATGAAGAATTGATCGATCTTGTAGAAATGGAAGTCCGTGAACTATTGAGTGAATATGGTTTCCCTGGTGATGATACACCTGTTATCAAAGGCTCTGCATTGAAAGCATTGCAAGGTGATCCAGACGCAGAAGCAGCAATCAATGAGTTGATGGATACAGTCGATGAATATATCCCAACGCCAGAACGTGATACAGATAAACCATTGCTTTTACCAGTGGAAGATGTCTTTTCAATAACTGGCCGAGGCACCGTCGCATCTGGTCGAATCGACCGTGGAGCTGTTCGTGTGGGGGATGAAGTTGAAATCATCGGAATCAAACCTGAAACACAAAAAGCGGTGGTGACAGGAGTAGAAATGTTCCGTAAAACATTGGATTACGGTGAAGCAGGAGACAACGTAGGAATCTTATTACGTGGTATCCAAAGAGAAGATATTGAACGTGGACAAGTTATCGCAAAACCAGGTTCAATCACACCACATATAAAATTCAAAGCGGAAGTATATGTATTGACGAAAGAAGAAGGCGGACGTCATACACCGTTCTTCAATAACTACCGTCCACAATTTTATTTCCGTACAACAGACGTAACAGGTACTATTTTGTTACCAGAAGGAACAGAAATGGTTATGCCTGGAGACAATGTGACGATCGATGTTGAGTTGATCCATCCTGTGGCAATTGAACAAGGAACCACTTTCTCCATTCGTGAAGGTGGACGTACGGTCGGTTCAGGAATGGTAACAGAAATCGAAGCGTAAGTAGTTTTCATAAAAGCAACAATTAAAAAACTTGGACATAGTATTTGCTCGAATAGTATGTCCGGGGGTTGTAACAGAAGTGTTCAGCTCCAATCAATAAGCGAGAGACCTCTAAAATTTTCGGATTTTTGGGGTTTCCCGCTTTATTTTTTTTAAAAGCACAAAACGACTCGTATCAGAGCTGTTGCTTTCCATCGATTTTTCTTGTTTTTACGATGTCTATAAATTTGTTATAATAGATTTATCTGTGTTTCTAAAAAATATGACAAAAAGTGAGGGGGAATTCAATGATTTTAGAAAATAAATTAGGCTTGACCAGTCAAGTTGAGTTAGCAAAAGCTGAAGAAAAAATCAGTAAGCAAAAAAATTATATGATTCTGGAAGAATAGATGAAGTAGCGATTGGAACATTCAAAGGGCTATGCGAAATCCATGACTATTTATTTTCTGAAATCTATGATTTTGCTGGGGAAATTCGCTCAGTAAATATTGCCAAGGGAAATTTTCGATTTGCGCCGGTTATGTATTTGGAACATGCTTTAAGACATATCGATGAAATGCCCCAATCTACTTTTTGAAGAAATCATCAAAAAATATGTAGAGATGAACATTGCTCATCCTTTTCGTGAAGGGAACGGTAGAAGTACGAGAATTTGGTTAGCTATCATTTTGAAATCTGAGATACAGAAAGTGGTTGACTGGAATTTGATTGATAAGTCTGATTATTTATCTGCAATGGCACGTAGTCCGATCAATGACTTAGAAATCAGCTATTTGATCTCTAAAGCGTTGACGGATAAAATTTCCGATCGTGAACTTTATATGAAAGGCATCGATGTGAGTTATTTTTATGAAGGTTATTCTGAATATACCATTGATGAGCTTTGATTGAAGATGAAACAAAATAATTTTTATGAATAAAAAGATGCCTGATTTTGCTTTAAAACGACAAAATCAGACATCCTTTTTTATTTACGAAACCATTTTTTTACGCCATTCAATGGCTTTGATTTTTGATCAACAGGTGCATTATCAATGATCAATAAGGTGATCATCACATAAGCGATCCAGCTATCTCTTGAATAAAGTGTATAGCGAGATTTCCAGTTGGTCGCATACTTGTCTTTATATTCTCTCAATCCTTGGAATGAATAAAAGTGAGAACCAAATTCATAAACCAAATAAGCGATTCGTTCTTGGATGAAACTTTTTCTTGAAGTTCCAACATTAGAAAGAGGTGCCATCCCTAAATTGAACCATTGGATATTTTCTTCTTTCATATATTCAAAGAGATGGATGAACAAATAGTCCATGCTGCCAGAAGGGGCAGTATCTGGATCGTAGCGCATCAAATCAATGGTTCCTACTTTATCATTCGTATAAGTCGGCATGATCGAAGCAAAAGCGACTAGTTCATCTTGTTCGTTTTTAACGACCGCAATCGGTGCGCGTTGTAGATAGTCTTCTGAAAAGAATCCTAGTGAAAAGCCTTTTTCTTTACGACTACCTAACCAACGGTCGGAGATTCTTTTTAGCTCAGCCATTTGTTGGGAAGAAAATGGGGGTTGTAATACTTCAAAAGTAAAGCCTTCTCGTTCGATACGATTTAGGATCGCGCGAGTTCCTTTCATTTTTTTCCCAGAAGTCGTAAAGTCCGCTAACGATACATGTCCTTCTTCGCCCATTTTAATAAAGTCATAGCCAAATTCATGGAGGATCATGACTAGTTCTTGACTCGTTTCATAAAAGACTGGTAAATAACATAAGCGATCTGTTTCTGCAATAAACGCTTCAATTGCTTCAGGGAAATCTTCTTTTTTACCTGAAGGGTCGCCCATCACTACGCATTTATTGTTGTAACTAGCAAATTGTAATAAAACTGTGGCTTCGCCATTTTTTTCATAGGTAAACATCCGTTTATCTTTTAAGAAAATCAATTGACTATCCGAATTACCGCCGTAAGTTTCTAAAATAGTTCGTGCAACCTCTTCATCTAATTCCTGTCCGACCTGCGCTTTTTTCCCTTGGAGATAGTGGACGAACAAAATCATGATAAAGGTAACTGCTAAGATTGCTAGGAAACCTGACAACCAGATTTTTTCTGATGGAAACAGAAAAAATGAAATAAATCGATGATTGCGATGAGGGAAAGTCGGCATATTATACACACCGATCACGATATATAAAACGGTCAAGGCACCGACGATCAATCCATCGATCGTCAGCCATTCCCATGAGTAGATGAATTGATCTCTAAATAATTCATTGCGTGAAGCAATCACGATCCCTAACAGCAACAGTAGGAATATGATCCCAGTCGTGCTTAGATCATTCAATCCAACATAGACCAATGAAATAAGGATCAGCAAAATGGTTGGCCAATACACCCGTTTGACTCTGGCAGCGATCCCTCGTCCCATGATGACAAACAAGAAACCTAGCAAAATGCTTGGGAATTGTACGATAAAATGTAACTTTATTGGATTGAGATGATGCAACCAACGAAACTCAGCAAATGCTTGCGGGATCGTTGCCGAAAGAACCAACATGATGCCAGAAAAGTACATCAAGACGACAAGGATCTTTCGAGCAATCTGTGTCGCCAATTGTTTTGGAATACCAGAGTAACGTTGATCGATCGAAACACCGACATTTTTGAAGAAGAAAATCAATCCAATGAAAAATGGAATAAAGTAGTAGAAGATCCGGTAAAGCAAGATCCAGATCACGACGGTTTCTTTTGGAATGCCTAAAGCCGATAAACCAAAGATCATCATTACATCGAAACTACCGATTTCTCCTGGGATCATAGAGATGATCCCGATAACGGAAGCGGCGATGAATAAAGGAATCGTCTGCCATAAATCGATGGGGATCTCCATCAAATAACCAACGGCAAGAAATGACCCTAAGACACCCGTCCATTCAAGTAAGGACACAAGTAACAATTGATTTTGGATTTTGAATGAAAGGCCGCCAACGTAGCCTTCTTTTTTGAGCGTCGTAAAAAGAAACACGACTGGGAAGTACAATCCACCGGCAATCAACCAGATCCAATATTGTTTTAGAAATGGCGCGACAGGTGTGAAAAAGACCATGAAAAAAGAAACTAAACTATAAAGGGATAAACCAGCCATCAAAAACAAAAATACTTTAGATAAAGCTTGCATGACTTTTTTACTGTCTTTTCTTTGACCATATAATTCGGAACGTAACCCGATGCTGACGAAGCCGCCAAATCCCGCAATGTTATTGATCGTGTTGATCATCCAGCTTGTTTCAAATAAGTATAATGGCTTTTGCTTTTGATCGAGTAACTTATTGAAAATCAAATCATAACCAATCATGGGAAGAATCGAAATCAACCCAATCAAAAACATCACGCCGATTTTCCAAAGAGGGATCGTAGAAAAAGTTTGAGCTAACTGGTCAGCAGATAACAATGTGCTGATCGTCATCAATTCGCGAATAATAATAACTAATACGGAAATCAAAAAAATCGTTTTGATAAGTCTCAAGTGGCTTTTGAACCACTCGATGATTTGCTTGAACAAAAAATCACCTACTGTTTTTCAAATTTATTTTGTCAAGAAGTCTAAAACTTCCTGATTGAAGCGTTCTGGATCTTGACGTGCCAATTGGTGTCCTTGTCCTGAAACGAGGACAAATGAAGCGTTAGGCATCGTTTTCGCTAGATAAAGCGAGTGTTTCAGTTTGATCACATCTTTTTTTCCGACAATGATCAGTGCGGGGCAAGCGATATTTTCTAAATCCTGTGTTGTGAGCCCAATATCATGAAGTAATAAATCAATGACTAATAAATGCTGACGCAATTTAGGCTGGAACAACGAGCGCAGCCACACAAAGAAGTAGTGAAAAGCACTGAGTAGTCGAGAAGACCAAAGGACCCCATTCAACAGTGTATTCCCGGAATTCAAAATCAAGCGGTGGACTCTATCGGGATAATTACTTGAAAAAACTAAGGCAAGATTGGCGCCATCGCTAAATCCTAAAATATTTGCTTGGGCGATCTGTTCTACTAGCATCACTGTCAATAGATCATCTGCCATCAAACGAAAATTCAACGTTCCCGCTTGATTAGTTGAATGTCCATGGCCACGACTATCTATGAGATAGATCGTAAAATATTGTTCTAGAACAGGGACTTGCTTTGAAAAAAAATCACCACTTCCGTCATTTCCATGAAGTAGAAACAGGGGAAAGCCATTTCCACTTTTCTCATAATAGATGTCAGTTCCATCTGGCATTTTTGCAAATTTCTTTTCTCTTTTCACATTTATCACCTACTATTTTGGATTATAACGCTCTTTATCTAATTTTAGAAATCGAAACACTATAAAACGAACGATCATTTTCGTAAGATGAGAGTGGAAATAAAACATTCATTTTTTATTAAATTAAATAAGAAAAAACAGATAAAAAATAGCCAAGAATGAAAAGAAATAGTAAGATAAAAAAAGATGTCAAATAGCTAGGTGGGTTTGGATGAAGAAAAAAAGAAAATCAATCTTCCGCATGATCGTAGGTCTATTTGTCTTCACGATTTTGGCAACGATTCTTTTTCTGTTAGGTAGAACGTATCAATCGATCAAGCGTGTCGAAAACTATCAGACAGAAATTTCGACAGCGCTAGAAAAGTATCAAATGCAAGAGCACGAGAATCTAGTGAAGGCAATCATACTGACTGAATCAAGAGGAAAGGGCATCGATTTGATGCAAAGTTCAGAGAGTGCCTATGGCCAAATGGGTGCGATCTCGACACAAGCAGGAAGTATTGACCAAGGGGTGAAGTACCTCTCAGAGATGATAGCTGAGGCAGAAGCATTAGGTTGCGACCTTCCGACAGCGATCCAAGCGTACAATTTTGGCAAAGATTATATTGCTTATGTCAAAGAAAGAGGCGGAAAGAATACAGTCAGTCTAGCTGAAGAGTATTCAAGAGATGTGCTGAGTCCGCTTTTAGGAAATCATGAAAAAAAAACCTATCGCTATTGGCGAATCCAGTCATTACTTTATAATGGCGGATACTTATACCATAATGGTGGTAATATGTTTTATGCAGATGTAGTCAAGATGAATCAAGAGTTGCTTGAATGGTACGAAAAAATCTTTTAGGCTCTTTGATCGAGCGGACTGCAAATGAAAGTATGACAAAAAGTGAAATACAATGAATAGAAAGAAGGAGTGCTTGGACGAGTGGAAGAAAATCAGAAAGTAATAGAGAAAAGAGAGAATACATCGAAAGATTGGGGATTAAGATTCTTCAAAGGGATGTTTATCGGTTCAGGGTTTATCCTGCCAGGAGTCAGTGGCGGTGCTTTAGCAGCAGTATTCGGGATGTACGAACGGTTGATTTCTTTCTTGGCGCACATCACGAGAAACTTTAAAGAAAATTTCTTGTTCTTTTTACCAGTTGGTTTAGGCGGTGTCACTGGTGTATTCTTATTGTCTTTTTTAGTTAGTTTTTTACTAGGTGCCTATGAGACAACGATATTGTGGTTTTTTGTCGGTTGTATCGCCGGAACGGTACCAGCCTTATGGAAAGAATCAGGTAAAAAAGGACGAAATAAAACAGATCTACTCATCATGGTCGTGACCTTTATTTTAGGCTATCTTTTCTTATTATATGGCGCAGGTCTTTTCGATGGTCAAGTAGAACAAAATGTCTATACTTGGTTGATGGCAGGCGGTTTGATTGGTCTAGGAATGATCGTTCCTGGGTTAAGCCCATCGAATTTTTTAGTCTATATGGGTCTGTACAAAGCCATGGCGGATGGATTTAAGGAAGTGCGTTTAGAAGTCATCATTCCTATTGCGATCGGTGGGATCGTGTGTGTCTTAGGTTTATCTAAAGTAATGGACTTTATTTTCTCGAAAGCTTACAGCAAGTTATTCCATTTTATTCTAGGCATTGTTTTTGCATCAACGATCATGATCATCCCAACAAATTACAGTGGACTTGGGATTTTAGGTATCTTAGCTTGTCCCGTACTATTCGTTGCTGGTGTTGCGTTAGGTTGGTGGATGAGCCGTTTAGAAGAGCAGTACAAGTAAGAGAGTCACAAGAAGCAAAAAAATTCGAGTGTTTCGTCGTTTTTCAGATAGACGATCAATCAGCTGTAAAATCCACGTATTCTGTGGCTAATTTTAAGTCATACATCATATTAGATAGAAAGATAGGAAACAGATGTACTGTTTTTGATTTTTCTATCTTTTTTTAAAAGTAAAAAAAACAAGTTGTTTTTAATCGTAGAAACAGCTAGACTAATTGGAGTGATTATTTTTGAAAGTTGGCGTGATATGGATATGAAAGAATTAAAGGGACTTACAGAAACTGAAGTAAGTCAAAGACGTGCCTCTGGTCAGCAAAATGATTACCAAGAGGATGCAACGAAAAGTACGAAACAGATTTTCAGCGATAATATTTTAACGTTATTCAATTTTTTGAACTTAGGAATAGGGCTCTGCTTGTTATTAGTTGGCGCTTATTCAAACATGGCTTACTTAGCAATCATTTTTGTAAATATCACCATGGGGATCTATCAGGAGATCCATGCGAGAAATCTTGTCCGTCGTTTATCGATTGTTTCTCAAGCTGAAGTAACCGTAATACGTGATGGAAAAGAGCAGAAGATCGCAACAAAAGAACTGGTCTTAGGCGATCTTGTAAAAATCGGTGCGGGAGAACAAATCCCGTCAGATCTACAAGTAGTCAGTGGACGAGCAGAAGCGAATGAAGCCCTATTGACTGGTGAATCTGATCTGATCGTCAAAGAGACAGGGGCGGAATTGCTTTCAGGTAGTTTCCTTACCAGCGGGTCTGTTTTTGCGACCGTGATTCGTGTCGGGGCAGATAATTATGCTGTTCGATTGACTAATGAAGCAAAAACCCACAAAGAGATTCGTTCAGAACTTGTGGAATCAATCAGAAAAGTATCGAAATTTACAAGTTTTGTGATCATTCCTTTAGGGATCATCTTATTCTTGGAAGCTTTGTTCATCCGCAATGCGTCGATCCAATTGTCAGTTGTGGCCTCTGCGGCAGCCTTACTGGGAATGTTGCCAAAAGGATTAGTCTTATTGATCAGTATTGCTTTGACGACTGGTGTCACTAAACTAGCGAAGAAGCGGATCTTAGTACAAGATATGTACTCGATCGAAACCTTGGCACACGTAGATACATTATGTCTTGATAAAACAGGGACGATCACTGAAGGGAAAATGAGCATCCAACGAGTAGAACCATTAAATGAAGCTTATGAAAAGATGATCCCTACGATCATGGGTACGTATCTTGCTGAAAGTAGCGATAACAACGTAACGATGCGTGCGTTAAGAGAGTACTTCGAGATTTCTAATCGCTACGATGTCGGCGAAAAATTAGCTTTTTCATCGGACCGCAAATGGGGAGCGATGGAATTTTCTGAACTAGGTGTCATCTATGTCGGTGCCCCTGAACGATTGGTAGCAGAAGATCAATTGCCAGAAAGTTTAGTTGAAGCACAAGCAAATGGATTTCGTGTCTTGATGTTAGGACTGGCGCCGAATCAAACGTTGTCGTCAGCTGAACCTCAAGGAGTCGAACCAATTGCATTATTTGAAATCGATGACCCAATCCGTAAGAACGCACAAGAAACGTTAGCATACTTGCACGAAGAAGGAGTAGACCTGAAAGTAATTTCTGGAGACAATCCTTTTACAGTGTCTAATATTGCTCGCCGTGCTGGTTTGCCGAATTATCAATCTTATGTCGATCTGTCTGATTTGACAGAAGAAGCAGAAGTGAGAAAAGCAGCGCACCAATACACCGTCTTCGGACGAGTAAGTCCGCAACAAAAGAAATTGTTGGTCAACGAGCTGAAAGCAAGTGGACGAACCGTTGCAATGACAGGTGATGGTGTAAATGACGTATTAGCTTTACGTGAAGCTGACTGTAGCATTGCCATGGCAGAAGGAGACGGAGCGACCCGTCAAATCGCCAATCTTGTCTTGCTTGATTCAGATTTCACGACATTACCTGAAGTGTTATTTGAAGGACGTCGTGTCGTGAATAATGTGACGAAAGTTTCGGGGATCTTCTTTATCAAGACGATCTATTCATTTATCTTATCGATTTTATGTGCAGTAACAGCGATCGGATTTCCGTTTATCCCGATCCAGATCACGTTGATCGATCTTGCGATTGAAGGATATCCATCTTTCTTCTTATCGTTTGAAAATGACAAACGAAAAGTCGATTATCGTTATCTGCCTACTGCGTTGGTCAATGCTTTACCGAATGCGTTGCTTGTCGCTTTCAATACTGTGGCAATCTACTTGATTGGACATAGTCAAGGATGGACGTCTGGAGAAACGACCACACTGATGTATTATTTGTTGATTGGAATCAGCTGTCTAGCAGTTATAAAGGCCTGCTTGCCATTCAATCCATTACGGATCTTTTTGGCAGTGACAACAGTGGTCGGTATCTATGTGGCGGCACTACTTTTCCATCATCTATTAGAAGTCAACCTTGGACTAGGAAGCACTTGGCCTTACTTTATTGGCTTCATGATTTTAAATGTCGCGTTACGTTTGGGCTACTGGAAATTAGGCATTCAAAATAGATTATTGAATAAAGTAAATGCGAATAAAGCACCTCAAATCAAAGTAAAAGAAAATGTCATTTAATCCGGTATCTATCACTTGAAAAAGTATAGGATTATGGTACAATGAAACATGTATAATTGTGTCCTTTAAAATCGCACTGATTTTCGTTAGTGCGATTTTTTACCGGTTATTCTCCTGAAATGTCTTGTCAATGAGTATGAGATATCAACTAATGCAGGGGGTGAGAAGATGGCTCAAAGGATCCCTCAAGAGACCATTGAAACGATTCGTAATCAAACGAATATCGTTGAGGTGATTGGGCAATACGTCCAATTAAAAAAATCTGGGAAAAATTATTTAGGTCTCTGTCCTTTTCACGAAGAACGCACACCGTCGTTTTCGGTTGCAGAAGATAAGCAGATTTTTCATTGCTTTGGCTGTGGAAAAGGTGGTAATGTCTTTACGTTTCTTCAAGAATTGGAAGGTTTGTCGTTTCCTGAAGCAGTGATCAAGGTAGCGGATCTAGAACAGATCCAGCTCGAAGATCAATGGCGTCAACAAACGCTGACTACTCCAACAGATACAGCAACCGGCAAATTGATTGCAGCCCATGAAAAAGCGGTTGAAGTGTATCATCACATGCTGTTACACACTAAAGTAGGTGAGCCAGCCTTAAACTACTTACTCGAACGTGGCTTGACGATCGAATTGATCGAAGAATTCAACATCGGTTTTTCACCAAATGAACGCTCATTTTTACAGCAAGTATTCCAAAATGAAGCGTACTCTGAGGAAGTGCTCAAACAATCCGGTTTGTTTGTTACGCATGATGATGGTCGGATGTCGGATCGTTTTTATCAGCGGATCATGTTTCCGCTTCGTAATGGACAAGGTCGTACGATCGGTTTTTCTGGTCGTTATTTGCCTGGTGAACATGATACGAAAGATCAACCCAAATATTTGAACAGCCCTGAAACGGAACTGTTCAACAAAAGGCAAGTATTGTTCAACTTAGACAAAGCCCGTAGTGAGATCCGCAAGTCGGGTGAGATCATCTTATTCGAAGGCTTCATGGATGTTATCGCTGCTTGGCAAGCGGGTGTGAAGACTGGTTTGGCCTCCATGGGAACAAGTTTAACAACGCAACAGATCCAACAGATGGAAAAATTAACAAAAGAATTAGTGTTTTGTTATGATGGTGACCGTGCCGGCGTCGAAGCAACCAATCGAGGAATCGAATTGCTGCGTCAAAATAGCCGAATGCAACTGTCCGTTGTGGCGATCCCAGAAAAGCTCGATCCGGATGAATATTTGAGAAAGTACGGGGAAGAGGCTTTTCAAGAATTGGTTTTACATGGACGAGAAACCATTTTTGCTTTTAAATCACGTTATTTGAAGCATGAAAAAAACCTAGAAAATGAAAAAGACAAAATCGAATATCTTGAAGCAGTATTAAGTGAGTTGAGTAAGGTTGTTTCGCCGATTGAGCAAGACATGTATTTGACGCAGTTATCAGCAGAATTTCAGCTGAGTCGTGAAACGATGCAAAAACAAATACGGGATCTGCGACGAAAGAATCAGCCAAGTAAGCAAGAGCCATCGCAACCAGCAGCAGAAACGCCGGTCGTAAAATCTGGTACGGTCAGACAAAAACGACCATTATCACAGGTTGAAAAGGCAGAACAGATGCTGTTGTATCGAGCGTTCAAAGAACTTGCTGTGCGTAATCTACTCAAGGAACAAGGCGTTCAATTTATTCATGATACTTACGCAGAGATTTATTTTTTATTTGATGCGTACGTATCTCAAAATGGAGAATTCAAACTTGCGGAGTTTTTAGACTTTTTGCAAGATGAAAATTTAAGGCGGATAGTGGTCGAGATCGAATATATGCGAATGGCTGAAGAAAGTACGCCACGTGAGATCCAAGACTTGCTGAGAGTGATCAGTAAATCGGGCTTAGCTGAAGAAATCATAACGAAAAAACAGATGCAGCAAGAAGCACGACGAACAGGGAACAAGCAGTTAGAATTGGAATTGACGATTGAGATCATTAATTTAACGAAACAGTTAAAACAAGCCGAATAGCTACTTAAAGGGGGCCTTCTTTTATGGCAAATGGAACAGATGTTAAAAAATATGAAGCAGCAGTGGCAGCATTCATTAAAGAAAATAAACCAAAAGGGCAAGTGATTTATGATGATTTATCAAATAAACTTGCGACACCATTCACTTTAAATGCAGATGAAATGGATAAGTTGATCCAAAAAGTGGAGGACGCAGGTATCAGCGTCGTTGACGAAAATGGTGAACCATCGATCCATAGTCTGAAAAGTGCAGAGAAAAAAGCAGAACAAGCAAAAACAGAAGACCTTTCTGCACCGACAGGCGTAAAAATCAATGATCCTGTTCGGATGTACCTCAAAGAAATTGGCCGCGTCTCCCTTTTAACTGCAGAAGAAGAAGTAGCATTAGCATTGAAGATCGAAGAAGGTGACCAAGAAGCAAAACAACGCTTGGCTGAAGCTAACCTTCGTTTAGTCGTAAGTATTGCCAAAAGATATGTTGGTCGTGGTATGCAGTTCTTAGATCTGATCCAAGAAGGTAACATGGGATTGATGAAAGCTGTTGAGAAATTTGACTATCGTAAAGGATTCAAATTTTCAACTTACGCTACTTGGTGGATCCGTCAAGCCATCACACGTGCGATCGCTGACCAAGCTCGTACGATCCGTATCCCAGTGCACATGGTCGAAACAATCAATAAATTGATTCGTATCCAACGTCAGTTACTACAAGACTTAGGAAGAGAACCAACGCCAGAAGAGATTGGTGCTGAAATGGACCTTCCTACAGAAAAAGTACGCGAAATCTTAAAAATCGCTCAAGAGCCTGTTTCATTAGAAACGCCGATCGGTGAAGAGGACGACTCACACTTAGGCGATTTTATCGAGGACCAAGAAGCAACTAGTCCTGCGGAACATGCGGCATATGAATTGTTGAAAGAGCAATTAGAAGATGTTTTAGATACTTTGACTGACCGTGAAGAGAATGTCTTACGTTTGCGTTTTGGCTTAGATGACGGCCGTACACGTACCTTAGAAGAAGTGGGTAAAGTCTTTGGGGTAACTCGTGAACGTATCCGACAAATCGAAGCAAAAGCGTTGAGAAAACTTCGCCATCCATCTCGTTCAAAACAATTAAAAGATTTCTTGGAATAAGCAAGAAATGATTTTTTAGCAAAAAGGCAAACTATTTTGCTTGAATGATCGTAAACCCTCAAAGTAGGAGATCTCTCCGGCTATTGAGGGTTTGTTTTTTATCGAACGATTCAAATGGATTTCAACAAACGTTCGTTTAAACAGATTAGTTTATTACATCGGTTATTTATTTTTCGTTGAATAACTTATTTGTTTTTTTATAAAATCCTCATGATATCCTATTGGCGTGTGGGTAAGATTATGGTAGATTTAATGGTAGCGAAAACCTAGTAAAGGAGCCGATCGCTAAGTGATTAAGAAATGTCCAAAATGTGGATCAGAAGAAATCAAAGATCAAACGACATGTCCAAAATGTGACTTTGAACCACAACAAGATGAACTGACACAATTACCTGAATCAGATGATAATCAATCGTCAGATGAAACATCTGAGGAAGTTTATCCAGACAGTATCGTAAATGATCCAATCGAATGGTCAGAACTAAAAGATCTGCCATTGGAGTCTGTCATGGAATTATTTGACTCAACTGACACGAGCAATGAATCTAAGGATGAACCAACAGATAAAAAAGAAACCACCCATCTTGACGAAAAAAAGGCGGATGCAGACAGCGTTGCTACATCTGAGCAAATCGAAAAAGCCCAACAGAAAAAACGGGTGGCTGAACTAAAAGAGGCAGTGAATAATGAAGAAGAAAATTCCATTTTAGCTGCTTATATCAAAGCACACCGAGAAGATACGACAGAAGAACATGCCAAAGAGCTGCTTCGAATGATCGAAACAGCGGCGGCAACGGGTGAGGATTCAGTCGATATTCGTTTGTCGGAAGACACAAGCGACCAAGTTGTTCCTGAAAAATCTCAAGCGGATGCAACAAAAGAGTTACCAGTAGAAGAAACAACTGAAGAAGAAACAATCATTGAAGATAAAGCGGTCGAAGATTCTTCAACAAGTACAGTAGAAAAAGTAGACGTAACGACAAACATAGAAGAAAATGATCCAGTTTCTACGGAAGAACCGACAGAAGAGGAAAATTCTAAGGTTGAAAGTACAGAAGCTGAGTTAACCGATGCGCCGCAAACGATAGAATCTCCTGAAACAACTGAGGCAGTGGAGACACCCACTGAACAGCCAATAGTGGAGAAACAAGAAGCAAGTAGTGCATCGATCAAAAACGAAGAATCACCAAATGATCGAGGACCAAAGAAATCTAAAAAAGGTCTATATCTGACAAGTGCGGCAGTACTTTTGCTTGGTGCAGGTGGTTGGTTCTATTATGATCATCAGCAAAAAGTCCAAGCAGAAATCGCGGCAGAAACACAACGAAAACAAGATAAAATAGCTGATTTACAATCAGACTTATCTGCCTTTTATCTAGATGATGATGAACAGTTTATTCGTACAAGTATGATCAATCAAGACTTGTCAAAATTAAGAGCTTCATTGAATGAAGTCAAAGACGAAAAAGGCTATGAAGAGCTGGAAAATAACTTTGAAGACATCCAATCAAAGATCAAACAGATCCAAACTGTCAACGAATGGTTTACGACACCTGTGATCGAAGATGACCAATTGATTGCAGAACCAAAACTAAAAGCTGATCAAGCAGTCCAAACAATCGATACAGAAGATACAGCTTTTGGACAATTGATCGACAAAGCAGTCGCTGAAGCAACAGACCAATACCAACAACTACAAACAGCTAAAGAAAAGACTGCGGTTGTTTATGCAGATGGAAAAGTCAAAGATTCAGCGACGAAAGAGCAGTACGATTCTGCAAAAGCTGAAGTCGCGAAAGTGAAAAATGCAGAGTTAGTCAAAGAACTTGTGACTCAACTAGATAAAGTCAATGAAACATTAACGAAAAAAGAAGAAGCGAAAAAGGCTGAAGAAGCGAAGAAAGCAGAAGAAGCGAAGAAAGCAGAAGAAGCCAGAAAAGCAGAAGAAGCAAAACAAGCACAGGCTGAAGCACAAGAACAAGCCGACGCAGCTGCCCAACAGCAAACGGAGTCAACACAAACGACTCCAGCGACAAACGCAGCAAACCGACCAATCATGGAAACAAGGGCTAGTGACGTGGCAGATGCTTCAAATCCGGCTTGGAATTGGGCGCCTGGAGTCAAAGAACAAGTGATCGCAACTAGCATTGCCCGAGGATATATCGTTGAAGGTGGCTATAGATTAGAGAAAGCTCGCATCGAAAACGGCGAAGGCTACTATAACCTTTATGCGACTTCTACTAAATCATCCTTGATGAATGGCATCGGCGAGAGTGCGTTACCATTTTATATCGTTACGATCAATTGTAAAACTGGCTGGTTTGGCGGCAACGGGAGTAATTAGATCAGTGGTCTGATAGCCTCCAAAACGCATGAATGCTTCTGTTACAACATTAAAAATAGGCCGTAGAATCCAAAATATGAGGATATTTCGGATTTTACGGCTTATTCTGACTGAACATTGTCAACGCAACCTTTTATGGAGAATCTCTATCCATTAAGAAGCCGTTATGTTATGATAGCAAAGAAATGTTGGAATACAGATGCCTTTTAGAAAAGGAGAAGAAAATGAACGAATTATTAGCAAACGTATTTACCGCAATGGTAATTGACGAAAATGAAAAAAACTATTTTGTCCAAAAAAACGGACAAACTTTCCGATTGAGTAAAGAGGAAGGGGAGCATACGATCGGCGAAGCAGTCGAAGGGTTTGGTTATCAAAACCAAAAACAAGAAAATCGTTTTACAACGGTGATTCCTAAAAGTCGTATCGGACATTATGCCTTTGGAACTGTCACTTCTTCAAGAAAAGATTTAGGTGTCTTTGTTGATATTGGTCTACCAGACAAAGATTTTGTTGTTTCTTTAGACGAATTGCCAACATTGACTGAATTGTGGCCGAAAAAAGGCGATCAATTGATGATTGCTTTACGAGTAGATGCAAAAGACCGCATTTGGGGAAGTCTTGCAGAAGAGAGAATCTTCAAATCACTAAGTAAGCATGGATCGGAAGAACTAAAAAACAAAAATATTTCAGGTACGGCTTATCGTTTAAAACTGACTGGTACGTATTTATTGACGGATGATTTTTATATTGGGTTCATTCATCCTTCCGAACGTTTCCGTGAACCACGTTTAGGTGAGAAACTAGAAGGACGTGTCGTTGGTGCTAAACCGGATGGCGTGTTGAATATTTCGTTGAAACCACGTGCACACGAAACGATCTCTGATGATGCACAAATGATCTTGACGATCTTAGAACGTTCAGCAGATCAACAAATTGCCTTTACGGACAAATCAGACCCAGAAGAAATTCTACGTGCGTTTGGTATTAGTAAAGGTGCGTTTAAGCGAGCTTTAGGTAATTTGTTGAAACAAGGATTGATCAAACAAGAAGATGGTGTGACAAAATTAGCAAAAAAATCTAATTGAGAATGACTTGCATGTTTTTCTCGTCTAGCTTATAATAATTTTAATCTAGAACGGTTGAATGGATATCTTAATTATAATCATTATAAATTGTTGGGGTTGAGAAAATGGGCATGAATACAATGTCAGTAATGAAAAAAACAAAGCAACAGCTACATGAATCAGGGTTTAAATTGACCCCACAACGAGAAGCAACTTTGCTTGTCCTCTTAGAGAATGAAAAAGAACATTTGTCAGCAGAAGAAGTTTTCTTTTTAGTTAAAAAGAAAAACTCAGAGATCGGCTTGGCTACGGTTTATCGAACGTTAGAGATTTTGACAGATCTAAAGATCATCGATAAAGTCAGCTTCAATGATGGCGTGGCACGTTATGATCTGCGAAAAGAAGGTGCGAAGCATTTTCATCATCATCTACTATGCTTAGAATGTGGAACGATCGAGGAAGTGGAAGAAGACTTGCTGAGTGAAGTGGAACAAGTCATCGAGCAACGCTATCACTTTTTTGTCAAAGATCATCGTTTGACCTTTCATGGCATTTGCCAAGAATGCTATAATAAGAAAAAAGAAAGAAAGACCGTCTGAATTGATAGACGGCTTTTTCTTTGAAGTGTCTACCAAAAAATAGACTACCGAAACCAAAGGCTATCTGATATGATAAAGAAGCATGAGGTGAGAATGATGGAAGAAGAAATCAATGAATATCTTCGCTATTTAAGTATCGAACGTGGGTTATCGTTCAATACTCGAAAAAGTTACGAACGAGATTTGAATCAATACTTACGCTATTTGAAAGAACACGATATAACGTCTTGGCAAAAGATTGATCGGTTTATCGTCATTCAGTATTTAGAAACGTTGCATGAAGAAAATAAAGCTTCTGCAACGATTACACGTATGATCACAAGTTTAAGAAAATTCCATCAATTTTTGCGACAAGAACGATATACAGAACAAGATCCAATGCAACACATCGAGACACCAAAGAAAGCACAAAAATTACCAAATACGTTATCTCTAAAAGAAGTCGAGCGCTTGATTGAAACCCCTGATATAACAAAAAGTTTAGGGATCAGAGATCGCGCGATTTTAGAAGTTATGTATGCGACTGGGATGCGTGTCAGTGAACTAGTCGGGCTGAAGTTAGGTGACTTACATTTATCTTTAGGACTTGTACAGACTTTAGGAAAAGGAGATAAAGAACGGATCATTCCATTAGGTGATTATGCGATCCAATGGTTAGAACGTTATTTAGATGAAGTCCGACCTTTGCTAGTCAAAAACCCATCCGAAATGCATGTCTTTTTGAATCATCACGGCTCGGGCCTCTCTCGGCAAGGAATATGGAAAAATTTAAAACAACTCGTTCGAGAAGCGGGGATTTTCAAAGAAGTTACGCCCCATACGTTAAGACATAGTTTTGCGACCCATTTATTAGAGAACGGGGCAGATTTGCGTACAGTTCAGGAACTTTTAGGCCATGCAGATATTTCAACGACACAAATCTATACACATATCACGAAAAAAAGAATGACAGATGTCTACAAGCAGCATTTCCCAAGGGCATAGTTATAGGATGGTGAGAAAATGTTAACACATTATCGTAAAGAAAACCGTAAAATCGCGATGGGACTATTAAGCTTTCATAAGAAGTTGAATGCAGAATCAAGTTTACTAAAAGAGATCGATACGTATGAATCTGCTGAAGATTATGAACTTTTTTTCTATACACCTGAAGATTCCACAAATATCCAAGGAATCATTGGCGTGCAGTGGAACGAGAAAGACCAGATGACGATTCATGATATTTCATTGAATCCTTCCTATCGTGGCGAAAATATTGGTTTTCAAATGTTGAATGAATTGCAAGAAAAATACCCAGATGTACTGATCCACCCAACCGATATCACGGAAGCTTATTTAAGCAGATGGATCAATGATGGAAAGAGTGAATGATGTGACAGAAATCAATATCAAGTTAGATGTCTTTGAAGGTCCATTAGATCTACTCCTTCATTTGATCCAAGATATGTCGATCGATATTTACGATATCCCGATCGCTACGATCACGGAGCAATATATGAACTATATCCATACGATGAAAACACTTGAGTTAGCTGTCGCAGGAGAATATCTTGTAATGGCAGCGACGCTGATGGCGATCAAAAGTAAAACCTTATTGCCAATCCAAGAAGCGTTTAATGACGAAGAAGAATTTTGGGAAGAAGATCCTCGTGAGGAATTAGTCAATCAGCTGTTAGAATACCGTAAATTCAAGTATGCAGCAGAGAAACTCACAGAAAAAGCAGAAGAACGTAGTCTGTATTTCACTAAAGAACCTTCTGCCATCGATGAGTTATTAGGGCAAGAAAAACCATTGAAACGCGGACAAGTGAAAAAAATCGATTTATTCCAAGCGATGCAAAAGATTTTAGAACGAAAGAAATTTGCCCAAAAAGAAGAGAAGACGATTGCGCCCGATGATGCGACGATCGAAGAACGAATGACATTCATCCAACAACGGATCATTTCTTTGAAGAGTGGTTGTTCGTTTGAATCGTTTTTTGAAACACCTTCGCGAAATGAAGTCGTTACGACATTTTTGGCCATTCTAGAGTTGATGAAAAACGGACAGATCGTGGCACAGCAAGAAAAAAATTACGAATCAATCATGCTTTATCCAGCAGTAGGAGATACACAACATGACGAAATTAAGTGAACTTGAAGCAATCCTCTTTATAGTAGGAGAAGAAGGAACAACAATCGAAGAATTAAGTGCCTTGTTGGGCCATACACGAGAAGAAACTGCTGCTTTAGTGGCGGAATTAGCAGCTAGTTATGAAGCAAATGACAATACGGCGTTGCATCTTTTTGAAACAGAAAAACAAATCGTGTTAACGACAAAAAAAGAGTTGGCGCCGATCGTCAAAAGATATGCGCAAGGGACATCAAATACTTTATCCCAAGCAGCTGTTGAAACACTAGCAATCATCGCTTATAAACAGCCGATCACGCGAAGCGAGGTCGAGCTGATTCGTGGCGTTCAAGTTTCTGGAGCGATCCAGCGCTTGACGGCACACCAATTGATCGAAGAAAAAGGTCGAGTCGATGGACCTGGTCGACCGATCCTATATGGAACAACGAATCATTTTTTAGATTATTTTGGGCTAAGATCGTTAACCGATTTACCTGATATTCAAGATATCGAACGTTCACTGGAAGAAGACGCACCTCTTGATTTATTTTTCGATGGCGTGCATGAAGGAGAAAAGGAATAATGGAAAGATTACAAAAAGTAATTGCTCATGCGGGAATCACCTCTCGCCGTAAAGCTGAAGAATATATTTTAGCTGGTCGAGTGAAAGTAAATGGTCAAGTCGTAAAAGAACTTGGTGTGAAAGTAGGCAAACACGATACAGTGGAAGTAGACCAAGTGCCGATCTATCAAGAAGAATATGGTTATTATTTACTTTATAAACCAAAAGGCGTCATTTCTGCTGTAGCAGACGACAAAGGCCGTAAAGTAGTGACTGATCTTTTACCAATGGTCAAGGAACGCATCTACCCAGTTGGACGACTAGATTATGATACTTCGGGCATTCTTTTACTAACGAATGATGGCGATTTTGCGCAACGATTGACCCATCCAAAACATGAAGTCGATAAAGTATATGTTGCCAAAGTCAAAGGGATCGCCACTAAATCAGCGTTGAACCCTCTGACAAAAGGGATCAAGATCGAAGGCAAGAAAACTGCACCGGCAAAGTATGCCATTTTATCTGTTGATCCGCATACCAATCATAGCATCGTAGAATTAACGATCCATGAAGGTCGGAACCATCAAGTAAAAAATATGCTGCAAGCTGTTGGGTTACCTGTCCAAAAATTAAAACGTGAAAAATACGGTGAATTGACTTTGCAAGGATTGCGTCCTGGTGAGTATCGTGAGCTGAATAAAAAAGAAATCAGTCAGCTATTGAATCAATCAAAGTAACAACTTACTTTTTGTAAGACTAAATCCCTTGCTTTTTTGGGATGAACTAAGTATAATAAAAAAGTAAACAAAAATTAGATATGGTTCGTCTTCAGGGGCAGGGTGAAATTCCCGACCGGTGGTTATAGTCCACGACCTACTTTTGCGAGTAGCTGAATCGGTGAAATTCCGATACCGACAGTAAAGTCTGGATAAAGAAGATAGAGCTTATTTGGCATCCGTGTGTACAAATGACTCTAACTCTATTTTCCCCTGCGAAAATAGAGTTTTTTTGTTTGTGTTTACCTAGCTAAATAGTTCGCTGAAGAGGAATCCCAACAGGAGGATTTCAACATGAAGAACACCCGAGTACAAAAAATGGTTGCAGTCGCATTATTTGCTGCAATCGGATTGGTTTTGCAATTTTTTTCATTTCCAATCATGCCAGCGTTTAATTTCTTGAAAATCGATTTTAGTGATATCCCAGTATTGATCAGTATGTTTTTATTTGGACCATTCGCAGGGATCGTAACAGCATTTTTACGTTCGCTCTTACATTTGATCACAACCGGTTTTAGTCCGACAAATCTAGTCGGCGATGTAGCTAGTTTCTTTTCAACAACAGTTTTCACTTTACCGATCTACTACATTTTCCAAAGAAACAGAATGAAAAAAGGAAAAAATCAAATTTGGGGAGTAATCGCTGGAACACTTTCATTGACTATTTTCATGAGTATTGCGAACTATTTTGTGATTACACCACTTTATTTACTATTTTGGGGGTTGTCAGCAGATCAAATGTTAAATACAACGATGGCTAATTATATTGCAATCGGTATTGTACCATTCAACCTGATAAAAGGCTTCCTAGTAAGTGTTGCATTCCTAGTCTTACACGCAAAATTACTACCTTGGTTAAGTAGAAAACAACACCAACTAGAAAAACGCCAGAGTATGGCAAAATAAAAAGTAAGAAACTCTTCCGAAAGAGACTTTACATCTTACGCTAGAATATACAAGTAAACTTGAAAGTGGCAGTTGCTACTTTCAAGTTTTTTTTTGCTAAAAAAGTTATCAAGTTATTTATAAAGAATATAAACAAGTATATTT